>CALDHR010000237.1 GCA_937898585.1 uncultured Oligoflexia bacterium | reverse complement strand
CAAGAAGAGGCCTTTGAGTATTTGGCCGATCAAAATAAAGTTCAAGAAACAAATTCTATTATTCGAGTAAGTGTGAGCTGGACATCATCCGCTCTTCTGTGGGCATCTGTAGCAGCAGGAGTTGTAGAAGGATATGCTCTGGCCTCAGGAACAGGACAGCAATATATTTGTGGTGAAAACTGGAAGATGAGTAGTCTTGGAAGTCTAAAAGGAATGAATCGGCTCAAAGGAAATAAAAATCAAGTAGAGCAAGAAGTTAATACTGTTGATAGTAGTGATAATAATGAGACCAGTATGAACTTAAATGCAGCAGAGACAGATAAAAATAATTTCCGTAATGTTAATAGAACAAGACAAAGAAGGAGTAATATAGAGCAGGAATCTCCTCGCGCTCGCTGGTTGCAAGACTCAAAAGTTTCTTCTGAGTTAGATACAGTGATGTTAAATTTAGGAAATGATGCAAGACCGAAAGTTGTTGATTCCACAGCGGATAAAGTTTTTATTCAGTACCAACGTGAAGGGAAAACGAAGTTAAAAGTTATCTCGAGGGTGAAGAAATCAGGCGTTTCTAGTTTGGGAAGCGAAGTAGATATTTCTTTGTCACAAGGAAAAAATAGACCTGCATTAAAGAGTAAAAAAAATGTCGTCATTCATAATGATGTTGATGAAAGTCTCGTTTTACCAGAGGCATCAAAAAAGACATTATCTTTTATGGATGAAGTTGAAATTTCAAAATTAAAAAAAATAAGAGAGGGTAATAAAAAAGACTTTGAGGGAAAGCGTGTTGTTGACGTAGAGAGAGTTGGAAACTCAGAAAATGGATATAAAGATACAGCCGTTACAATGATTTCTAAAGATTCAGAAGGAAACACTTTTCAAGAAAGAATAATCTTTGATAATGAAGAAAAAATGACTTCTTCGAGAAAGAAAATAGATCCCGCCTCATATGAGACACTAAAGAAAAGCACTGAATATTCAACAGAGAGAAGTATTCCAAGTGAAGGAAGACTAAAAAAAGAGATGGGAAAAAGAAATTATGCAAAGCTTGAAGGAGATGTAGATACGTTAGGTGATATTTATCAATTAAAAGAAAATTTGGGTGCCGATGGAGTAACTATTGAGAGTGTTAATGATCACTCAGTAGATGTTTTATATGAAGTAAAGAAAACAACGCCAGAGGGAGTTGAAAGACGAGAGATCAAATCTTATAAAATAGTAAAAACTGACGATGATAATCTTGTTGCTGTTCCTCGTCGATCAACAGAGAGTGGGGGAGCAGATATCTATGATCAAAGAGTTCGTTTAGATCTTATCGATAGCAGTTTAACACAAGATTTAAAACCCTTAGGGGGAAGAAGGTATCAGTTAAATGAGGATGCAAAGCAAGGTGCAATAAGCGCACTAGGTAAAAGACAATTAACTCATGATTCAAAAATTTCAATCTTAGGGCACGGGGATCCTGGTGGAGTGGCCATAAGAGCAGATTTTGATATTGGCAGTGGAGGATCGGCACTCTCAGCAACGGATTTTGCTGATGCTCTAGCAACGTCAAATCCAAATCTAAAAAATTCTAGTGCAAATGGAAAAAAAATAAAAATAACGCTTCATTCATGTGATGGGGCCGTTTCTGATGGGAAGGCAAAATCTCTCGCTCTTCGCTATGAAAAGGCCCTTAGAAAGGTAGGGATTGATGCTGAAGTTGTAGGGCGTACAGATATTGTCACATTAAAAAAGAATAGTGCCGTTGAGCGTTTTGTTGGAGGAAAATATAAAGCAGAAGGAGCAAAAATCTCTGTTGCTACAGATCAGTTTGGCAATCAAATGGAGGTTCCTGTTCAGTATCGAAAAGAAGTTCTCTTTGAGCAAGGACAAAGACTAAATACGATAGAATCTTCTAATCTTCGTGTAAATATTCAAGAAGGTAATGGGGGCAATTCAAGACAGACAAGAAATCTTTCAGTGGTAGAAGTGAGTGGTGATCCTCTGTCTAATCCTACTTTGAAATTAAAAATACATGATAATGCAGATAGTGGAATATCTGTGGGGACAGGAAGCGAAAGAAAGTTGACGAGTTCTGATGTTGCTGATTTTGATAGTGTAATGAAGTCTGTTTACGGTGAATCTGAATATAGCGCCATTAAAAGTTCTTTTGGTGATGGAGAAGGAAGTCAAAATCTTGTAGTGAAAGATCGTATTCCCGTAGGAGAAAAATCTCTTCGAAAAAAAGGGTATGGTATTGTGGAAGAAAATAATAATTTTTCCATAATGAAGTCAGATAATGATCCTAACCATATTGTTATTTTTGATAAAAAAAAGAAGCGCTACTTTAGAGGCGAGGTAACAAAAATTGAAGAGATCTCTTCTTTGCCAGATATTAATCAAAATTCTCGCCAGGACTCTAGCGTAGATTTGGGAGCTCAGAAAAAAAAGAGTCCAAGTTTTATCGAAGGAGATTTTGATTCTGTAGATTTAGGAGGAAGAAATAAAAACGACCAAAATCAGGGAGTGGATAGTGATATTTCTACTCTGAAAGAAGAAAGAAATAAAATACAACAAGAGATCGAGGTGCTTCGAAGTGAAGGCGGAAGCATCGATGAGCTAAATAGCAAGGCAAAATCATTGAAGGAAATCGATGAGAAAATAAAATTGAAGGTAAATAGCGAAGATAATATAAGTGATGTTGATGGGCCTGTTCAGAATACTGATTATTCTTCGAGCTTAGGAGAACAGGAAGAGATAATGCTAGGGCGAAATATTCCGCCAAATGATCGATTGTCTGCTCAAAAAAGAGCTCAATCTCTTCAAGAAAAAAGTAAAAAAATTCCAACAAATAAAACACGAAAAAAGATGATGGAGGGAATCGGTGAAGAGAGTGTCGCAACACAAAAAGAAACACTACAAAAACTCTCTGTTATTGATGATGATTTTCAATTTCAAGGTATGCGTCAAGATGGTGAAAGTACTGAGATAAACTTAATAGATATGAAACAAGTCTCTGAGAGAGATGGTTATATAATTGCAGCTAGTGATGATGGCGCAGAAATTCATCTTAATAAAACAACAGGAATGATTTTTGATGCTGAAGGGGCCCCTCTTTTTCAGCAAACGGTTTATCGAGATAAAAAGGCCTACGCTATGGTTGAAGGACAACCTGGGGTTTATGTGGATTCAAAAAATAAAATTCGTTATCTGAATCCCGAAGATGGTCTTTTTTATACCAATTTTGATGGAACAACTTATAAAAATAATAGAATGACACGGATTAAAGGATTTCTTGGAAAAAAAGTTGTTCCCGTTAATCCTGTTCCTGCTACCCGAGTGGCCATCAGTCAAGGACGCATGATGCTTGTCTATAATGGCGTCAATAGCGATATTGATAAAAAAAATAAAGGCAATAAAAATAAAATAAAATCTAAAAACAGGTCAAGATTTATCCCTATAGAATCCTATCAAACTATACCTCAAACTCCACCCTTAGAAGGAGAAACTCTTATTACCACTTCTCTTGATGGTAAAGATGATCTCGCTGACTTTATGTGTGGAAAATCTTATTCAATGAAAGAAATAGACCCTCCGAATTTAGAAGGAATGGCAACTCATTTTTTAAGCAGAGACGATTCTGTTTATCATTTTATTTATGAAAAAAAATCAGATGTTATTTTGTGTAAACCAAAATATATGAAAAGAATCAAAAGAGTCGATAACTCTGCAAATGAAGTTCTTTTTTATGAAATATCAATAAAACCAGAAGATCTCTCTTTAACCTCAATTATTAATAGTTTTAAATTTATTGATCCTATCGAAGATCTAAAAAGATTAAAGAAAACAATTTTTAATTTTATGATTCCATCAGCAAAGGCCGTAGATTTAGGTTTGGCCATTAGTGCTGCCACAACGGCCATAGAGGGGGTTATGATGGTGGCCGGTGCTGTGACAACTTTTTCCCCTAATAGTGTTATCTCAGACTTATTAATGGGGGTTGGTATGGCGATGAGTCTTATCACCATCTTGATGATTATTTATGGAGTTATTGCGCAAATTAAAGGTCTTGGGGTTAACGTCGATGGAAATGTAATAAAAGGTACTTTCCCTTATATGCGTGTGGCCTTTGGCGCCATCGGTGCCATGTTTAACTCTATCATGGCCGGAATTGCTACCTGGCAGATGGTTATTCTTCTAAAGAGAGGAAAGAAACTTCGCAAACTTGTGAAAAAATATAAGAAAAAATCAAAAGGAGATCCTGGATATCAAATAAAAGATAAAGAACCTCTTGTCCCTGTTTCCATGGGAGAAGAGATAATAAATTTATTTAAAATGTTTGAACATATGATAAACCCCTTTCCCCAAAAGGCAATTGCGGCCAATAGAATGAGTCTTAATAGCACTATTCACTCCGTTTCTGAATTTAAACCTTGCTTGTCTAATAAAGGTGAAATTGATGTTACATGTGATTGTCAAAAGAAAAAAAGTTGTCTTAAATTTACTAAAAATCAAATTTATGAACCTATGAAAAAAATTCCTTCCTTCAATAAATTAATGAACATTACTCACTTAATTACTCATGGGAAATTTAATTATGAAGAATTTAACCCTCTTGAAATGAAAAAAATTGCTCTTAATATGCGATCTTCGGCAGAGAAATTGCGTCGAACAGTTAACTCCAAATTAAAGGCCGATGGAAAAGAAGATAAAATGATTAAAAGTTTTGATGCAATTTTAAAACAGAATGCTAAAAAATATTTTGATTTAGTCGTGACAGAAGAAGCAAAAGAAAAGTTTAAAAATTATCGTGAGGGATATTCAGTCAATGGCCTTGTCAATGCTTATGGAATGAGACTTGAGTACGACAAGACAGGTAAATTGGCCGAAGGAACATATGAATACTCTGCCCAGAAAAAAGATGACTTGCTTACTGAATTAAACGGCGGAGAGGGGATAAAGGAAAAAAAATCATCTACAGAATTTCCGAAAAATAATGATTCCTATAATGTAACAGCTGTCTTGAATAAAAATGAAGAAGTTATGATTGACTACTATAATCGCCTTAAAAAAGAGAGCGATGAAGTAAAAAATGCTGATTATGCTTTGGAAGAAGAAATAGATATTAATGGGGCAAGTGGTAGCATTTGGCAAATGATAAGCAAAAAATATCAGAAAATACATACTGAAAAGAGATTGTTGTTAAATTTAACTTCTTTGAAATAAAAAAGTTAAGTATTTTTTTTTAATGCCGAGAAGAGATCAGGAGAGTGATATTCTTATGAAGCATAAAAAAATTTTATTTTACTTTCTAATGGTGAGTTTATTCTTCTTTGATGTGCTCTTAAAATATTATCTTCACTTTGAAGGAAGTATTTCCTTTGGAGACGTCTCTTTTGTTTTAAGAGAAACTATTAATGAGGGAGTTCTCATTCCTTACTATGGCGAAGTAACACTTCCCTTTCAATTACTTCTTCTCTTTTCTTGCTATGGTTTTATCTTTTTCTCTTTTCTTCTTTTTCATTTTTTTGTCACAAGAAGGGCCATTTATTTTCGTCGTAGTGTAACTTTGATTTTTGTTGCATCCGTTTGTTCTTTTCTCGACAGAATTATTTATAAAGGAAGTTTAAATTATTTCCACTATAAAGACTTTATCTTTAATTTATCAGACTTATATTTAATATTAGGGGTAATGACCTCACTCATATTCTTTTTTATCGAAGGAAATATTCTTTGGGCCTCCTTTAGTGATAAAAATAAAACACTTCTTGGTGCTCGCTATAAACATCATTATTCTTTAAAAATGACATTCATTACTCTTATAGGATTATTTTGCTTGGGTTTTTTATTTCATTTTTTTCTCGGACTTGCTTTTTCTAATGATAGTGAGAATATTGTACGTTCCTATATGGGGACCTTTTTTTGGGCCTATACTTTTTCTTCCCTGCTCCTTTCTCTTTTTGTTTTTTCTATGGGGATTTATCTGACGCAAAGATCAGCAGGTGCTATTTTTAATTTTGAAAGAACCATCCTCGATGTTCTTGAAGTAAACAAAGATTTAATGGTAAAAGAGAAAAAAGAAATTCATAAAAATTTAGAAATCTTGGCCCATAAAACGGCCTTGAAAATTCAAGAAAAATACTATCTGGACAAAAAAAATTAGAAATAGAGACCGAGCTCAATTCCTGCTGTGATGTAAGTATAATAGAGGCGTCTATCGCGCGTTGCTTCTGTATTATTTATTTCATCTCTTTGGGCCATGCCCGTATGATAGACTGCTTTAAAACCATAGTGAAAAGAGCTACTTGCTCGATAAATAAGAGAATATCCGGCCCTTAACTCGATTCCAATATAATTCGTTGAAACTTCGCGCACTTGTAGAATAGAAGGACCTGTTGCCGCCGTTACGTGTTGGAAAAAAGGTTCTTCTTCGTAGAAGAAAAATTTAAGACGATGACCAACCCCTGCACCAAAAGAAGAGATATTTGTTTTTCCCCTTTCATCATAAGAAGTATTTGTCTGATGGGTATGAACTCTCATTTGACTCATTGTTTGCTGGGCATAAGTCATAATAAAAAAAGGCGATTCATAGGAGAAAAAAGCAATCTCTCCTGAAGCGCTTAATGTTTTCGCAGCATCGTCGGGAAAAAGAGAAGTCTCTCCACTAAAAGAAAAAAGAATAGTGTCTTCAAGATGAGAATAAGTCTTTTGTTTGTATCCCTTTTCTTTTTCAATGACGAGCATTTCATTTTTCTGCTCTGCTTTAAGTTGATTGTTTAAAAAAAGAAATAAAAAAGTAAAAAGAAGAATATCTTTATTCATAATTATCCTTACTATCTTGTGTAGAATTGGAGCGAACTAGAACCACTTCATTTTCTAGATTATGGCCTATTAATTCATCGGTATTGAGAAGATCCATAAGACGAAGTTTTATATTGACGTGTTGAAGTTTTATTTTCTGTGATTCCTCTTCTGTTTCTCTCAGGTCATAGAGTGCATCTTTAAGGTTGAGGAATTTCTCTTTTCCTCGGGTATAGCGATCCAAAATTTGTGTGTATTTTTTGCGTGCATTAAGTAGCATTTCTTCTGTGATTTCTTGTTGTTTTTCAAGAGGGCGAACCTGTTTTAAAATCAGTTTGAGATAGTGGAGAAGTTGATTTTCTTCTTGCTTGAATTTTGTTTGGGCCAATTCTTTTTGAAAGTGAGTAAGAGCGTATTCTCTGCGATTTAAAATCCCTTTTTCACCAAGAAGGTCAATGCTCATGGAAATCATGGCCCGAAGTTCTACATTTTTCCCACCAGTATTACTCCATTTTGTCTGTCCATTACTGCTTTCGCTAAACTCATGAAGATAGCTTCCCACAGAGAGCTGCATTTTAGGAAGAGGAAGCTGATTGATAATGCTATAGTCAAATTTCTTTTTAGCAATTTCCCATGAGGCCTTTTTATCAGAAAGAGAACTATTATTCTTTAAAGCATTTTGATGAATGTCATCGTAAGTCATTTTTATTTTTTTAAAAGAAAGAATTTCTCGCGAGTAATAATAAACGTCAGGGTCATCATCTAAGAGAATGGCCAATTGGTGAGAGCTATCAATGAATTCTTTTCTTTTTTCTTCAAGAAATTCTCTGGCCCATAAGTAAAGTCCTTTGATTTGATAGTAATCAGAAGAAGTGATGGTTTTCTTCTTCATGAGTTCGCTGCTGAGTCTATAAAGGTAAGTGGCCTGACGCAAAAATTCACGGGCCACTCCTTCTAAATAGCTGTCGTGAATAAATTGAGTATAACTGGAAATGAGTTGAATCTTAATCTGAATTTTTGCTTCATCACTTTGTTGAGATTTTCTTTCATAGAAGATTTTTTCACTATCATACAAAAGTTTGTCTTTTCCCCAATTAAAAAGAGAGTAATCTTTTATCACAAGACCTGCATAACCAGAAGGCGATTGAGTGATGCTAGAAGAGCTACTATCTCCATAGATATTTTTAATTCTTTGTGGTGATGTTTTGAGATCAAAGCTTATATTAGGAAGAAAGTAATGATGAAACTTTTTTTCTAATTGAAGGTCAGCAATGTTTTTTTCAAAAGAGGCCATTTTTAAGGTTCGATTTTTTCTCAATCCTTCTTCAATGACCGTTTTTAAGTTAATAGATTTTTCTTGCTGCGCCTGATTGTCATGAGAATAAAAAAAAAGTAGTGCAATAAAGAAGAGTTTATTTTTCATGATTCATTTTAATAAGATCACTTCTCTTTCGTAAAGTTCTTTTTATTGATTTACTCTTCAGTGTAATACCAGGACATCCTCGCCGAATAATTTGTTCCTCCATGTTTTCAATTTTGATATCAACGAGCCGCTGCTCTCTTATAAGTGAGCTTTTATTAAATTTAAGCTTTTTGGCCGTCGTAGGAGATTGCTTAATGGCACGCTTTTGAAGGTCCTCATTTTTTTTAAGGAGGGCCGCAATTCTTTGCTGATGCCTAATTTTTTTTCCCCGCTCCTTTAGCATGTGGTGGCAATCATCTGTTAACTTAGGAGTACTTAAATCTTCTTTTTTTTCGGCTCCAAGAAGTGCTATAGGAGATAGAGTAAAGTTTACAATAAATATTACTGAATAGAGGAGAAGGGAGATCATTGCTGTATTTTCCTGTTAATGCTCTTTTCTTTTAAGATTAAAAAAAAGTTCATGGCCTGGCCACCTGGTTCTTTGCTATACTCCATTCTTGGTTTTACCCTAGGACTATTATCAATGAATTCTACTGAAAAATGCTCACCAAGATCTTCCTTGGTGGCCCTTATTCCGGCCCGCTATGGTTCGACGCGCTTTGCAAAAAAGATGCTTGCTCCCATTGATGGCATTCCTATGATTGTTCGCGTTTCTCAAAATGTCGCTAAAAGCGGTATTCCCACCTTTGTGGTGACAGATTCTGTTGAAATTGAAGAGATTGTGACATTGGCCGGAGGGAAGGTCTTGCGTGTTGATGATGAAGTGAGAACAGGAACAGAGCGAGTCGCAGTGGCCTATAAACGCTATTTTGCGGGAAAAGAAGAATTTAAGCATATTACCCAAGTTATTAATGTTCAGGGAGACGAGCCTCTCACAAAAGAAAATGATTTGACTCGCTTGGCCGACTTTATGGAAGAGAGAGGAGAAGACTTTGATCTTTTTACTCTCGTTAGACCTCGCATGGGTGTTGATGAAGAATTTTTGAGTAGCGGAGTAGTGAAAGTTGCTTATAACGAAAAAAATCATCACTGTTTTTATTTCTCTCGTGCGCCTATTCCTCACTACCGCCAGGTGCAAGTTGAAGAAGGGGAAAAGCGCCACTGGTATCAGCATATTGGTATCTATGGTTATAGTACTCAGGCCTTACTGAGTTTTTTAGATTTGCCATCGTCTCCTTTAGAACGGTATGAATCTTTAGAGCAACTTCGCTTTCTGGAAGAAGGGAAAAAAATTGGAGCGGTGTGTACGCAAAGTGTTCTTGTAAGTGTTGATTACCCTGAAGATATTCAAAGAGTAGAAGGAGTCCTTCGTGGCCAAAAATAAGACCAACAAAAAATACATTTTTATCACGGGCGGTGTGGCCTCTTCGCTGGGAAAAGGACTTGCCGCGGCCTCTATGGCCTCTTTGCTGGAGCGACGGGGTATAACTGTGACAATGCTCAAAATGGATCCCTATATTAACGTAGATCCAGGGACCATGAATCCTCTTCAGCATGGCGAAGTATTTGTTACAGATGACGGGGCCGAAACAGACCTCGATTTAGGGCACTATGAGCGTTTTACGAGTTTAACGCTCTTAAAGAAAAATAATTTTACCTCCGGCCAAGTTTATCTCAAAGTTATTGAGAGTGAGCGAGAAGGCAAGTATTTAGGTAAAACAGTTCAAGTGGTTCCGCACATTACTGAAGAAATTAAACGCAGGATTCACTTGGCCTCAGAATCGGCCGATTTGCTCATTGGTGAAATTGGGGGAACTGTAGGTGATATTGAATCGAGTCCTTTTTTGGAGGCCATTCGCCAGTTTGCTCAAGATGTGGGCCAGCAGAACGTTCTTCTTATTCACCTCGTCCTTGTACCCTATATGAAGGCCGCCGGAGAGTTTAAATCAAAACCAGCGCAGCACTCAGTTAAAGAACTTCGCTCCCTTGGACTTTTCCCTCATCTCATTATTTGTCGGGCCGAGCAGGAAGTTGATGAATCCATCGTGGATAAAATCTCCATGTTTTGCAATGTCCCGAAACAAAATGTGTTTCAATCCATTGATGTTGATTCTATTTATCGCGTTCCTCTTGAGCTTCACCGTCAAGGACTTGATGAAAAAATCATCGAACTATTGGGAATATGGACAGCGAGTCCCGATATTCGCGAATGGAAAGAAGTCATTGATAGTATTGAAAATCCTAAAGGTGAAGTGGTTATTGGCGTTGTAGGTAAATACACAGAGCTTCATGAATCTTATAAATCTCTTCATGAGTCTCTTGATCATGCGGCCATTGGCCATCAAGTAAAACTTAAAGTTCAGTTTATTAATGCTAAAGAGCTTGAAAATAGCAAAACACCTCTTGATGAATATTTTCAAGGAGTACAGGGAATTCTTGTTCCCGGTGGCTTTGGCGAGTCGGGAATTGAAGGAAAAATTCGGGCCATTGAATATGCTCGCACCAAAAAAATTCCTTTCTTTGGTATTTGTCTTGGAATGCAACTTTCAGTTATTGAATTTGGTCGCCATGTTCTCAAATTAAAAAATGCAACGTCTGAAGAATTTTCTCTATCGGGAGATTTTCTAATTCACTATATGGAAGGACAAGCACGAGAAGGAAAAAAAGGTGGTTCAATGCGGCTGGGAGCTTATGGCTGTTCAGTTGAAAAAGGAAGCTTGGCCGAAAAAGTTTATCAGTCGAGTGAAATTTCAGAGCGCCATCGTCACCGTCTTGAAGTGAATAATGATTATGTGGAAAAGCTCAAGAGTGGCGGAATGATTTTTTCAGGCATGAATAAAGAACTTAACTTAGTGGAGATGGTTGAACTTGCAGATCATCCTTATTTTATCGCTTGTCAGTTTCATCCTGAATTTAAATCGCGTCCTTTTAGTCCCCATCCTCTTTTTTACTCTTTTCTAGGAGCTGCACTTAAATGATTTATTCTCACCGTCGTTTATCTGAAAATGAGTCTCTTTTAGATTTGGCCGAAAAATTTAGAGAGAAATTAGAACCTATCAAACTTGTTCTTCTCGATGTAGATGGTATTTTGACGACGGGGCATATTTATTATGCTGGAGAAGAAGTTGGTTTTAACCGCTACTTTCATGTCTCTGATGGCTATATTTTGCGTGTGCTCATGAAGCACGGCCTGCAAGTAGGAATTGTTTCTGCTGGGCATAGCCTTGGCGTTATCAAGCGCATTGAAGATTTAAAGATCCCTCTTCAGTTTTTGGGAAGTGAAGATAAGCGTGAGGCCTTTACGGAGGCCCTTAGGCGAACAAATCTAAAAGCTCATGAAGTTCTCTATATGGGCGATGAATTTTTTGATATGCCTCTTTTAAAGAAGGCCGGTTTTTCTGCCACAACTCCTCATGCGAGTTATGAGGTTCAAGAGGTGGCCGATTATGTGACTTTTCGTGGAGCGGGGCAAGGGGCCGTGAGAGAAGTTATTGATATGCTTCGCTATGTACAAAAAATTGTTCCGCTTGTTGAGGATTTTTAAATATGGAAGAGACATCATCCTTTAAGACGGCCATTGTTTTGGGGGCAGGGGCCTTTGGGACTTCTATGGCCTGTGTTCTCGCCAACAATTTTCAAAAAGTTATTTTAAAAGTTCGTTCGAAAGATATTTACCACCAATTGAAAGATCACAAAAATGAGCTTTATCTTCAGGGGGTTCATCTTCCTGCCAATTTAGTTCCTGCTCTTACGTGGAGCGAGGTTAAAAAGATTGCGGGGACTAAAAGGACGCGATTTAAATT
>CALDHR010000236.1 GCA_937898585.1 uncultured Oligoflexia bacterium | reverse complement strand
GATTAAAGAGATCCAAAAATCAGTTAGTTCATTCCTAGGAGTTGCTCAAAAAGACCTCATTAAATTAGTAGATGTTGCTCCTTTTAAAAAGAAGATCAACGATGAGAGAAAACAACTAGAAAAAACCATCGAAAAGATCGTTGGTGATGAAGTAGACAAAGTAAAAACATTTGTGGCCCGTCAGAAAAAAGACTTGGAAATCCTTCAAAAAAAAGTTGAACATATCATTGAAGGGTTCAGCAATAATAACAAAGAAGTTGTTAAGCAATCAAAACAATCAAAGCAAGCGAAACAAGCAAAAAAGAAAGTCGTTGCTAAAAGAACAAAAGTCGCCGCTGTTAAGGCCAAAAGTTTTCCTGCAAAAAAAGTTAGCTCATCTAAAAGAAGATCGAGTAAAAAAAGCAGCACAAAAACATCATGATTTGGGCCTATTTAAGTTCTATTGCCCTCAGTGCTATTTTAATCATACAGCCTTTTTTAAATAAGAGGTTGTATGATCAATTGGCCCCTTCCACCATTACCGTTGTCAACAACTTTCTTTCTTTTGTCTTTGCTTTTATCTATCTTGTTTTTTACGCTATTCTCAACCGCAAACATCTTGTCTATTTTACAACGAACCTCAATCAGTTTAGCTGGTGGTGGTGTGTCCCTGGACTTTGTGGTTTTTTTATTGTGGCCGGTCTACCTTACTGCTTTGCCAAATTAGGCGCTTTTAAAACAACACTTATCTTAGTCTCAGGTCAAATCATTATAAGTCTTCTGCTTGATTATTTTGCCAACTCCATCCCCTTGAGCTACGCAAAAGTTGCAGCGGCCATACTGGGAATCGCTAGTATTTTCTTGGCCCAACTTTAATTTTTTAATTATTGATAACAATATCACTGCGATAGGGTCGCCATTTACCAAGCCAGGCATTCATTGATCTTTTAATAACAAGATTACTCCCTTGATCCACCTCTATCATAACATAATTAAGTACCAGCTCATTTTGATGCATGGCCGTATTCATTGAAGGAATAAAAGTCCATGTTCCCGTGTTGAAATAAAATTTATCCTCGGGAAAACGACGCCACTCTCTTAAATGAGAATGCCCCATAATGACAGTATGAATATCTCTATTCTTTCTAAAAATATTTTTGGCCTGCCTTTCATATTTAGGATAGACCGTAATCTGTTTAAGCAACTTAATCATGGATAAAAGACCATCTCTTTTTTTTTCTTGATAGCGCTGGAAGAGAGTCTGAAAAACAAATCTCATTACCGTAAAACTCATTAAAAGAAAAAAAGAGAAATCATAAATAAGACTCCATCTAATATAAAGTCCTGTGGGCCTTACCCTATCGATATAAGGTCTTCTCTTTTTGAGAGAAGGTAAAATAGTGACACAGAAAAGACTTCCCCACGGAAGATTTAATACTTCTTCGCCCGTAGGACCTGTTGTGAAATAATCTTTAAGAGGAACAGCATTGATCACCTCAAAGCGATGCCCATGTTCTATATGAATTCCATTAATATTTTTAGAAAAACAAAATTCAACATCTCCCCCTACTTGCTGAGTAAAGGCCTCCTGCAATTTGTTCCAATACATGGGCGAATCATGATTACCGATTACATAGACAATGCTTCTTTTTGTATTGGAATTAAATTTTCTAAGAGCATTAAAAAAAACTTCATGCCCTTCAATGATTTTGTGCAAACTACGAAGAGCGATATTTTCTGTAATGGAAGGAAGAAAGACGCCATCCAAATCAATTTGAATAAGATTAAAAATATCTCCATTTAGAACTAATTGGATTTCTTGCCCCTCAAACTGTGGATCTGAAAAATAATCAACAAATTCATCAAAACTATGATCGTGATCAAAATCTTCTAAAATATTATGTTGACCATTGCGTAGAAATTTCCCTCGACCTAAATGTAAATCAGAGACAACTGCTACAATCATATACTATTTCTCACAAAACCCATTTCTCTTACTTGTCCTCGACCTTGGGCCTTTGCTTCATACATCATCATATCCGCCATTTTAAGGATATCTTGACCGGACTTTGCATCTCTTGGAAACTCCGCAATACCAATCGATATCTCCAATTTTATTTCAATATTTTGAATAACATCTTTTGAACCTAGACGATATTTTAAAGTAAATTTTTTTTCTTTAAAATATTTTAAAATCCGCTCTCCCATTTTCCCCGCAACGCAAGAATCTGAATTTTCTAATAAAAT
>CALDHR010000235.1 GCA_937898585.1 uncultured Oligoflexia bacterium | reverse complement strand
TCTCTTCTGAACAAAAAGAACAATTAAATGAACAAAATCAATATAGAGAATATCTAACTTACTCTCTATGATTTCTAAAATTTTGTGTCTGGATTTCTCTAAACACTCCAGCATCACTTTTTCATCAATTCCCTGATGACCATCTTTATCTCCTCCTACCCACGTTCGCAGTTTGAGGTGATAACCATTTTTTTCACGCAAAATAAAATCAAAGATGTGTGGTGAAAAAATCAGCGAATAAATATAATCTGCTTCATCAAGGACTGTTGGTTTTTTTGTTTTGGCCAAAGAAGAAGGCCATAGCAAGCGAAGCTGAGTTAGAAGAAGCTCATCATTGAAAGTAAAGTTGTTTTGCATTCCTTCAATGAGAATTTTTTGAATCATTCCCACTCGCTGCACCGTTAACTGAGAGCGAGATTCTGTGGGATGGGCCGTTAGAACATAAGTTAATTTCACTTTATCTTTAATGCCCTGAGGAAGATTTTTTTTGCTCTGTCGCCAAGAGCGATAGGCCCCCTCACAAACATTGACGAGTTCTAGTTGCAAAGAAAAAGCGTGGGCCAGCTTAAGAAGGTCTTCTTCTTCTATTTTTTTCATGCGCTCAAAAATTTTATCAAGCACCTCTTTTTTTTTCTCTTTAAGGCGCGTCTCTTTTACTCTTTCTCGATAAAATTCAACTTTATTAAAAAATTTTTCTCCTTCTAATTCTTTCACCACATAACCCAGCATCGTTGTAGTTTTTCTCACAATTCGGCGCAGTTCCCGCGGTAAAAACTCAAGGGCAATTTTCTCATTTTCTAAAAAATTTTTAGTCTTCTTTTCTTGTCGTTTTAGTTCGCGCGCGGTGGCCTCAAGAGGATTAATCCATTCAATGACGGCCGCATAACCCAAACTCTCTGGATCATTCATCAAATAGCCATCGGCCACATCAATAACTTTAAACCCTTGATTGAGTTGGAAACTCAGCGTGGGATCATAAATCTTTTTTTCCACAACCTGTTTTGTATATTCATAAGCACTCATTTTATCGCTGAATTTACTGTAACCGCGAAGGCGAGCACCGGCCCTAATTCTTTTGAGCTTATATTTTTCTACAATCTCTTGGCGTCCGGCATAGAGCATTTTTCCAATCCCTTGCCCGCGGCATGTAGGATCCACCATCACTTCTGCACCGTAGAGGGTTTTTCCTTTTTTGGTATTATGATTGTGAAAAAAACCACCCGAAGTAAAATCCTGCCAGTTGTCTTGCGGAGAGTAATCACTCCAATCAATAACAAGACTCAAGGCGAGCCCTACAACTTTATTACTACGCGAATCAATGACAATAAGCTGCCCATCGGGAAAATAAGAGCGGTGAGTTTCAAGCTGCTCTAAACTCCAAGGACGAGTAAAAGGATAGACTCTTTTACAAAGATCTTGAATTTCCTTAAAGTGAAAGGAGCGAGGGTTTGTCAGTTGGTAGTAATTTTTTTCTGTTTGCGTTTCATTAACTTGAGAATTTAACATGGTCGACGACCTTTAATAATTCTTCTGTGGTTTGACTATCGCGAAGAGGAAGCACTGTTCCGTTTCGCCTACTTTCTTCAATGAGTGAAATATTAATATCGCCAATCACCATACTCTCTTGATTGACGGCCCCTTCAGCGAGAAGTCCATCGCGCGAAAAAGAGTAATCGCTGGGCGTATAAATAGCGGCCTGTCCATAATTAAGAGAGACGGCCGGAACGGTGGGAATGGATCCCACTGTAGGAGAGTGAATTACATACATCTGATTTTCAATGGCCCTTGCTTGAGCGCAATAGCGAACGCGCAGATAACCTTGGCGATCATCTGTGCAACTGGGAACAACCAAGAAGTGGGCCCCAAGGCGAGCGGCAGTTCGGGCAATTTCGGGAAACTCAACATCATAACAAATCGTGACGGCAAATTTTCCAAATTCGCATTCAAAAATTCTTAAACGCGATCCAGGGGAAATAAGCCATTCCTCTTTTTCAAAGCGAGTCATGTGAAGCTTTGCCTGTAAGTTACTACTTCCGTCACTGCCAAAAACATAACATTTATTTAATATTTTACTTTTTTCGTCATCAAAACCAGGCAGCGTTCCTCCCACAATGACCATTTTATTTGTCTTTGCGAGATTAGAGAGAAGACTCACAATTCTCTCCTCTTGCTGAGAGAGATCGCGAATTTGCTCCGCAATAGGTCTTTTAATATTCCCTAGCGTGAGAAGCTGTGTGGAAAAATATTCGGGAAAAACCAGAAGCTTGGTCTTGTAGTCGCGAGCGGTTTCCACCAAGGAAGTCACTTGCGAGGCAAAATCCTCAAAGGATTTAACGGGGCGAATATAATACTGAAGAGAGGCAACTCGTACAATGCTCATCTGGTTAAAATACCGCGCCCTTCTCAAGAAAGCAAAACAAAGTTTATTTTAACCGCACATGAACGCTTGATTCATTCTTGAAATTTTCTCTTTTTCCCTTATGATGCACGCTATCTTAAGATAAAGGACCTTTTGTGAAAAAAACTTTTTTTATTTTTCTTACATTTTCTCTTCTCTCGGCCACCTCACAAGGCTCTGAGCAAAACATCACTCCTTATTTCTTTTTGTTAAAGAAAAAAGCGGCCAAGGAATTGGCCTCCATTGCCAGGAAAGGGGGAACTGTTTTTCTTGCAGAGATGTCATCTCGTTATTCTCCTGCAATAGATCCTTCTAACGCAGATTTCTTATTGCTGGGAAGAGATGTTCTTGCTTCTTTTTTTAAAGAAGGAAAAGAAATTAATGTTCTCATTAAAGAAATCTCATCTCACTTTGATGCTAAATTGATTACTCTTCAAAAAGCTACAGAAGAACTTGAAGCGTGGAAAAGAGATGATCTTTTTTTCTTGATGGAACAATATTACAGAGACTTCCTCAATAAGCTAAAAAATATTTATCTTGAACCTAGCGCCTGTTATGTCGCTTCTTCACATGAAATTTTTTCTTCTGATATCCAAAGACTTCTTAATGATTTGATAAAAAACGGGCCCTATGAAGACCCATGGAATACTTAAGAATAAAATAATAAATGGCGGAGAATGAGAGATTCGAACTCTCGATACGCTTTCACGTATACACGCTTTCCAAGCGTGCTCCTTCAACCACTCGGACAATTCTCCGCAAAACTTCTCTGCCTCTCTTATCAAGGTTTAAAAAAAAAGTCACCTTAACTTCTTTTCTTTCCTTCCAATTTTTCTGTTGAATAATTTTTTTTGTGTTAAAGAACGGTTATTGCTATTTACCCGCAGGAGAACGTGTATGAAAAATATTAACCTCTCTCTTCTCTCTTTCTTTTTTCTCTCTTATTCCCTTCAAACCTATGCCTATACAACAAACCGAGATCCGGCCGACGCAACTCACGTTCGTGTCTATAACCTTCCTTCTTACTCTGATGGTATGACAAAAGAAGTCAGTGAGGTAACAGAAGATCTTACTTGGGGAGAGGATTTTGCTGATAATCCTGGAGTTGTAAGAAAAGATGCTCTCTGCGTTGTTTCGCCCAAAAAACAATACAATCCCAGTCATAAGAAAACAAAATATCCCGAAGAATGCTGTGCCAAACGATGTGCTCAAGCAGGACTGGGGACAAATAGTGGAAAGAAACCTCGCTATATTACTGCGCCCCTAAGTAGTCTTTTTGCCCGCGGGTTTAACTTTTTTACCCCTGAGAGTCTCGAGCTACCTCTTTTTCTCAAACTGAGCTGCGGTTGCTATGGTCCAATGCCGAAAAATTCCACCATTACACCAGAGACAGATCCACAGGGTTATTAGCCTTCTTACTTTTTGCGCCGCCTCTCTTTAAAAAAAGAAGAAAGCAATTTTGAAGTCTCAAAGTGCTCAACGCCTCCAGTAACGCAAAAGCGGTGATTGAGGCGTTGATCCAGATGAAAAGCATAACCAAGAGAAAGCGCCCCTCCTTTCTTGTCATAGGCCCCAAAGACAACTCTCCTTATCCTTGCTGCCTGAATGCCTGCAAGACAAAGCAGACAAGGCTCTAGTGTCACGTAAAGAGTGCATCCCTCTAAACGCCAATTATTCAAAACTCTGGAGGCCTCGCCAATGGCCACCACTTCAGCATGAAGCAGAGGATTACATTCTTTTTCTTTTTTATTGTGACCAGTGGCCAGAAGTTTTCCTTTTTCATCAACAATCACACTCCCAACAGGGACTTCTCCTAAGCGCTGGGCCTTATAGGCCTCTTTAAGGGCCTCTTGCATCCACCAATGATCTTCTTTCATCACTCTGCAACCTTTTACTTACCTTTCATCGAGAGGAGTCTCTTTGAACTTCATAAACTTTTTTTCACTTCTATAGTCTTCAACGAGGCGATTGAGATGCAAAATTTTTTTCTTAAGTTCCTCAGGTGTTTCAAAAAAATCACCCGAAACCGATAAGAGGAGCGTCACATAATACCCACGTCCGTAAGGGTGCGGGCGCACCATTTTAACAATCCCCTCTAGTTCATCTTCTTTACCGTAGTACTGAAAAGAGAGTTGAAACGCCTCATTGAGGGGATGGGCCTCAAAGAGCCAGATAACAACTACTTCACGTTTAATATCGAGAATTCTTCCTTCATACTGTTTTTCTTCATGAGATAGCTTGATGGGAAAATCAGAAATAAAGCGAAAGTCATATTCCCACCAGCGAATTTGAGGATAAAAAAGTGGAGAAAAGAGGAGTATCCCCAAAATTCCAAGGGTTATAAGGGAAGCACTATTTAAAATAATCCCGCCTAAGTTCAAATCAAAAATAAAAAGACGAGCTAGCTCCCAAAAAAGCAGAAAAAGGAAAAAACTCCAAAAAGAATAGAGTAAATTCTTAAGGGCCTTTTGCGCCAAATAATAGAGTAAAGAGGTTAAAGGAATCTTGATTAAAAAAGTCAAGAAAAGGGAAGCAAAAGAGGCCTTCGTCTCCAAGAGAAGAGAAAGCAGAACAAAAATAAAAGAAAGTTGGAGAAGTTTAAGACGACTATGAAGAATCCGCTGAAATTCTCGACTAATTAAGGCCACAAGTAACCACCTTGATAAAATTAGTCTTTATTATAGCGAAGGAAGGGAAAATGGTGCAAGCGGAGCGATTCGAACGCCCGACCTTCTGATTCGTAGTCAGATGCTCTATCCAGCTAAGCTACGCCTGCACAAGAAATGACCTAGGTCGCTAGCAGGTATAGCGGAAATGGCCCTGAAAAACAAGGCTGATTTTCTCACTTCTCTTTTTTTCTCTCTTTTTGATGAATTTCTTGAAGGCGTTTATCTCTCCCGCAATTATATCGATAAAATTTATAGCGAAGAGGGTTTTTTTGATAATAGTCTTGATGATACTCTTCTGCAGGGTAAAATGTTGAAAAGGGAGAAAGAAGCGTCTTCACTTTTTCTTTGTCTAACTTGGCCTTTAATAAGGATTCTTCAAAAATTTTCTTCTCTGCTTTTTCCTGGTAAAAAAAAGCACTGCGGTACTGCTTTCCTTTATCGCAAAATTGCCCCTCACCATCATAGGGATCAATGTTTTGCCAAAAAATGGCCAGCAGCTCTTCTAACTTTACTTCTTCGTCGTTATAAGTAATTTCAATGGCCTCAAGATGATCTGTTTCGCCCTTGGAAACCTCTTCATAGTTCGCACTCTCTTTAGTTCCCCCTAGGTAGCCTGCCCTTGTTGCCAAAACACCTTTTGTTTTATCAAAAGGTGACTCCATACACCAAAAGCATCCTCCTGCAAAAAAGACCTTCTTTTCTTGAGGAAAAAAGGGAAAAGAGAACACGAAGAAGAAGAAAAAAAGTAAAAAAATATTTATATTTCTTTCAATCTCTGTTTTATTTTTTTTCATTCATGAATTATACAAGATTCACTCTTTTTTAACGAGTTAAAATAAATGGTATTTACAATATGAAAAACATTCTCTTTCTTTTTGTCTTCATCTCTCTTTTTAGGACATCACTTTTTGCCAATGAACAAGAAGAGCTCTTCGATACTATTACTCAACAAGTACTCAACTTAAAATTTAGCAACAATAGTGACGCCCAAACATTCTTTTTAGATCGTTACGCTTTTCTAGGCATGCTTATTATTCAGGAACAATTCTCTCCTCAACAAATCCAGCTCTTTTTTCACCGTATTAATTTTTTAAGTCTTCCCCCAAATAAGAAGGAGAGAATTTTAACAGGATTTCTCTACCAAATAGCTCGCTCTCCTCTAAATGATAAAATCTTGACGACATACTTTGTCTCTCTTCTTACTTTCTACAAAGAAGAGAAAATTTATTCTTCTGATTTTTTTATTCAGCAAAAAATGGGTCCTCTTGTTAAGAGGGCAAAAGAAAGAAGAAAACAAGAAATTAAAGAACGCGCTCTTCACTTTTCTCCATGCTATAACTCTCTTGTTAGAGAGACTCCAAGTGAATACCTTCAAAGATTAATGAAACAATGAAAGAAATTCCCCATATCCTTCCTTTTTTAACTCATCTCGCGGAATAAAACGCAAGGCCGCAGAGTTAACACAATAACGAAGATTTGTGGGAGGTGGCCCATCTTTGAAGACATGACCTAAATGAGAATCGGCGAATTTACTTCGCACTTCTGTTCGCGTAGTGAAAAAACCTTTATCAATTTTCTCTACAATATTCTCTTTTTTAAGAGGCCTTGTAAAACTAGGCCATCCTGTTTGAGAATCATATTTATCCGTTGAACTAAAAAGTGGCTCACCCGAAAGAAGATCTACATAAATGCCCTCTTCCTTGTTATCAAAAAACTCATTTTTAAAAGCAGGCTCTGTTCCTTCATGCTGCGTAACTCTCTCTTGTAATGATGTCATCTTTTTTTTATTGGCCAGAAAAGATTCTTCATCAAAACTCCAACCCCAGATATTTGTCACTATTATCAAAAAAGAAAAAAACAAACGATAAAACATCATCTAATAAATTTCCTTTGCTTCAATGAAAGATTTATAAATAGACTCTCCGACAACATTGAGATTAAACTGAAAGGTATCTACAAATTCATGAAGACCCCCTTGAGTTACTTTTTCAATGTCCACATCAGAGATAAATATTTTCAACTTTTCTAATTCAGCTAAAGCAACTGGTTTTTCTGTCATCCCTTTTGTTATAAACCTCATTGAGTCTTCTGTTTTCTTAATACAATACATAATTGAACGAGGAAATGTTTCATCAAAAAGCAAAAAACTTGCTACGTTTTTATAAGTAATGCGCTGAAAAACTTTTCGGTACATTTCAAAAGCACTCACGGATTTCAGCAAGGCCCCCCAAACAACTTCGTCAAGAGGAGTATCTACATACTCTGTGCCAGGAAGAAGAATAAAATATTTAACATCTAACATTCTTGTGGTTTTATCGGCCCGTTCAAATAAACGGCCAAGCCTTCCAAAATGCCATGCTTCTCCATGAGACATGGTGGTGTCAGAAAGCCCTACAAAAAGATGACTTGCATTTTTCACATTGGCAAAAAAAGACTGTAGATCATCAATTTTTTTCTTGCGACTTTCTTTACTTACCATGAGATAAAAGTCATTTAAATGCTCCCACATTTCTGAAGAAATCGTATCGCGAACAGTTCGACCATTTTCACGCGCAGAGGAAAGACAGGACAAAATAGAGTTAGGATTTTTTGAGTCAAAAGTAAGAAAACGAACAACATTTTCTTCACTGGCAACAGAGTAACGCTCTTCAAAATCTTTGGCATCACCTGAAGCATAAATAAGAGGCATCCACTGATGCTCAACGACCTCTATCGGATTATCTAAGATAAGATTTAAATTTACTTGAACAAATCTCGCTACATTTTCAGCGCGCTCAATATAACGACTCATCCAATAAACAGAATCGGCAACTCGACTAAGCATTATTTTTCTCCTCTGATTCCGATAGAACCCATGTATCTTTACTACCACCACCTTGAGAAGAATTAACTACGAGTGATCCCTTTTTCAAGGCAACTCGAGTAAGTCCCCCTGGCATCGTATAAATATTTTTTCCATACAAAATATAAGGACGACAATCTACATGCCTACCTTCAATTTTGTTATCAATAATCGTCGGTGATCGAGAAAGAGAAATCGTTGGTTGTGCAATATAATCGCGAGGATTATTCACAATAAGCTTGGCAAACTCTTCTTGTTGCTGACGTGTTGAATGAGGTCCAATGAGCATTCCATAACCTCCTGATAAATTGGCGGCCTTAACCACTAGCTTATCTAAGTTTGCCAGAACATATGATCTTTGATCTTCTTCTGAACAGACATAAGTAGGAACAATAGGAATGATAGGATCTTCATTTAAGTAATATTTAATAATTTGAGGTGTATAAGCATAAACAACTTTATCATCGGCAATTCCAGTACCTGGCGCATTCGCAAGAGCAACATTACCTTTTTTATAGGCCTCAAAAATGCCAGGAACTCCTAGAAGAGAATCTTCTTTAAAGGCCCTAGGATCAAGATAATCATCATCAATTCTTTTATAAATAACATCAACTTTCTCAAATCCTCTCGTTGTTCTCATGTAAACCATCTCATTTTGAACAACTAAGTCACGTCCCTCTACAAGCTGTATCCCCATTTGCTGAGCAAGGTAGGCATGCTCAAAATAAGCTGAGTTATAAGGGCCAGGAGTGAGTAGTACAACGCAAGGATCTTTTACTGAATCAGGAGCAATATATTCAAGAGTCTCCAAAAGACGGTCTGTATACTCCATCACAGGACGCACGGCCATTGTCCTAAAAGACTCTGAAAATGTTTTTTTCAGTACGGCCCGGTTTTCCAAAACATAAGAGACACCGGAGGGACAGCGCAAGTTATCTTCTAAGACAAAAAAAGTTCCCTCTTCATCTCTAATAAGATCAGTGCCTGTTATATGAATCCAGCGATCCTTTGGCGGACGCAGCCCTTTACAAACTTTTT
>CALDHR010000234.1 GCA_937898585.1 uncultured Oligoflexia bacterium | reverse complement strand
AGAGAACATCCAAATATTTCGACCAGTATTAATTTTTTCAAATAAGGAACTTGAACCTTAAAAAACTCTTCGACATTTTCATTGATAGGAGAATTTTTTAATTCATCAAAGCTACTCTGCTGAATGATTTTTCCGTTAGAAACAAAACTCACTGTTTCACCGAGCTCTGCTGCCACCCATAAAAAATGCGTCACAAAAACCACTGTCTTTTTCAGTTTTTCAAATAAGAAAGAGAGGTCTTCTACTAACTGCACTTGATGAATAGGATCAAGCCCACTAAGAGGCTCATCAAGTAAAATCACCTCAGGATCAAGGAGTAAGGCCCTCATTAGCGAGATTCTCTGGCGCTGTCCTCCGCTCATATGAACAGGATATTTTTCCAAAAGAGAAGAATCGATATTCACCACACTCCTCACTCGATCTAGCGCATCAGTACAAAATTCTTTTGTTTTGCCAAGAGATTTTGCCGTTAAAAAAATATTCTCGAGACCTGTCAAATGAGGAAACAGCCCTCCGTTTTGCACCACCCATCCCATTTTTTCACAGAGAAAACGATCCTCTAAGTCTTTGATTCTCTGTCCACCATAAAGAAAGATATCTCCTGCTGTTGGTGCAATGAGTCCTCTAATAAGGCGAAGGATGGTTGATTTACCATGACCTGACTTGCCTAAAATGACATGAGTCTTTCCCATCTCAAAGGAAGTATTGAGATCTTTTAAGATTTCTTTACCATTAATAGTTAGCGCGACGTCTTTAAATTCTATCATCTGGGCAAGCTAGCATAAACTTTTTCCTCTTCCAAATATCAATTTTTTTCTTTTATGAAATAAGCAAACTCTGTTGTATTCTACATATTTTGCTTTCCCACAGCGGAATATCCTCGCTATTTCAGCAAAACAATTGCATCATCATTCCTGAAAGGGGGGGACCTCTTTTATCAATTGCCTTTGTTTGTCAATTGATATTATTGACAACTAGACATTATATTGGAGTTACCTTGACATTTGACAACCTAAACCTCAGCGAAGAGACTCTTCGCGCCATTCAAGACCTTGGACACACAACACCCACTGAGATCCAGACGAAATCAATCCCAACTCTCATCAATGAAAATTGTGACTTTGTAGGGCAGGCCCAAACGGGAACAGGCAAGACAGCTGCTTTTGTTATTCCTCTTATTGAGCGCATTGATACTTCTTCTTCAAGCATTCAGGCCGTTATTTTGACGCCTACACGCGAACTTGCCAATCAGGCCAGTGAAGAAATTGCCAAAATGAGCAAATACAAAAAAATTCGCTCTGAGATCATTATTGGTCAAAAAAGTTATACCGATCAAATTAGAGGCATTAAAAGAAATGCTCCTCATATTATTGTGGGAACACCTGGTCGAATTATTGATCTTTTGGAAAAAAGAGTTCTTGATTTCTCTGAAACAAAGATTCTTATCCTCGACGAAGCTGATGAAATGCTCAATATGGGCTTTCTTTCTGACGTTCAAGAGATTTTGACACAAATTAATACTGGTCGAAATATTTGGATGTTCTCTGCGACTCTTTCTCCGGCCATCAAAAGACTTGTTCAAAGTGAGTTTAAAGATCCTGTTTTTGTCAGAACAGAAAACAAAAACATGAGTAATGATCTTATTCATCAAAAATACTATCTTGTTCGCAGAAAGTTTTTCATTGAAGCACTTTGTCGCCTTATCGACATTCAAGAAAATATTTACGGTCTTATTTTTTGTAAAACAAGACAAGATACGAAAGATCTCTCACAAGAGTTAACCGATCGAGGTTATCTCATCGAATCCATTCATGGCGATATGGGGCAAAGTCAACGTGAAGCGGCCCTTAGTCGTTTTAAAGAAAAGAAAGTTCACCTTTTGGCCTGTACAGATGTTGCGGCCAGAGGAATTGATATTCAAAATGTTGGCCATGTTTTTAACTATGGAGCTCCTCAAGATCTTGAAAGTTATGTTCACCGTATTGGTAGAACAGGCCGTGCCGGAAAAGAGGGTGTGGCCATCACTCTTGTTGATCCCAATTTTACTGGCGATATCCGAAGAATTGAGCAATTTATCAAAAAGAAAATTGATCTTTGCAAACTTCCCGACATTGATGAATTAAAAAAATCTGTTGTGAAAAAAGAACTTCTCAATATGGAGAGGATCAAAGGTCTTGTAGAAGAAAAAGGCGAGAGCTTTAAGGTTGATGACGCGTTTGAGACTTATAAAGAGTCCTTTGAAAACCTTTCCAAAGAAGATGTTTTAAAAGTCTTTTTCTCTTGGCACTTTAACCGCAAGCTAAAAAGATACGACGATATTGGGAAGATTGACGAACAAGCAAGATCGTTTGGCTCTTTCTCTTCACGCCCTCCGCGTGGACGAGGCGGCGGCGGTGGTGACAGAAGTTACGGAAACTACCGAAGATCAGGTGGTGGCGGTAATGGTGGCGGCGGATACCGCAGAGATAGATCATCAGAATCTTCTGCTCCTTACCGTGAAAGAAAAAGATCTGCTCCCTACTAAATTCTCAAGTACAATTAATCAATGAAGTATGTGCTATTTTCCATAAAATAGCACATCTCCCATATCAACTTTCAACTCAACTTCTACTGGCCCAAATTTTTTATGAAAAAAATAGTTTCCCTGAAGAAACAGATCAATATCGGGATGAAGATCATAATCCTTCTCTAAATATAAAGAGATAATTGTTGATCCGTTAAGGGGAAACATGCCTAGTTTATCACCAAGGCGCAGTTTTTTTACTCCATGAGGTGATTTTCTTTTATCTTCACCATCATGACCAAACTTCATATTCCCTTGAAAATCTCCTTGCTTGCGCTTTCCCCTTGGTGCCACAACATTGACATCATTGACACCTGTCGCACCAATAAAGATATGGGCCGAAACTGATCCACTCTCATGCTTCATCACCAATATTTTTCTGTCATTAAGGGATAAAACATCAGGTCTATAGGATAAGGCCTGTGTGCTTACCGATTGATTTAGGCCGTAAATGCTTACATAAGGAGGAACATCTTTTGATAAAAAATTCTGCTGGCCCATGAAATTTTTTTCAATTGTACTAAGTACATTTTCCTCTGATATTTTCAAGGCCTCTGGAATGGAAGAATCTTCTCTTAGCTCTTCTTTTAAAAAAGAAATCAACTCCTCATTAGTTAAATAATGGCCATTAGTAGGAACCACATAACCGTGAACATCTGAAGGGGCCAAGCGCTGGATAACTTGAACTACTTTATGACGGTTAAAATAATTAAAAATGGAGGCCAGAAGATCTCTTTGAGACTGATGAATCAACTGTTCTTCAGAAGAAGAAAATTTTTTCTTTTTCTTTTTTTTGAGAGAGTTTTGAAGAAATTTCTCACTCTCTTTTTTAAACTGCCTAAATTTCTTTGTCTGTGTCATAAAGATCGTTTTTGTTCGGCCAAAGACATCATAAAGAGAGAAATTATAGCGATGTTGAAAATAAAAAGGATTTTCTCCATTTTCTACAGCTCGATTCAATTCCTCTTTATTGAGCACTTTTCCTACGATCGTCTGTTTTACTCCAAGATTTCCCGGACTATGTTTTAAAAATCTCAGTTTTCCTTGAACCATAGAGATAATAAGATCATTGTTTTTGGCCTTCTTTTTTTCTTCTTCTACTTTGTAGAAAATATCTTTTTTGGCCTTCTCTGAATAATCTCGCACAAACCAACTATTAACATTTCTGTATTTTGCCATGGGAGTACCAAAAGCATACTTACTTCCTCGACAAAATTCTCCTTCGACAAAAACACCTTTTTTATTAATGTATCCATCAATTTTTTCATAAGGTGTAATTCCGAGCTCCCATGAAAAATTCACCATGGCCCTCGCCGTGAGAGTAAATCTTTTTCCATAACCTAAATAAGTTGTTAGTGTTCGGCGTGTAAAATCGTTAAAATAAAATCTACTATTTTTATAGAAGGACTCAATCATTTGTCCTTTCCCTACATGTTCTAAAAAAAGATTCTTAAGAATAGAACTTCGAGGATTAAATTCGCTAAGGTTCTTTAATTTTTTATAATTAAAGAGAGCTACTTCATAACTTTTCACCTGCTTTTCTGTCAAAAATTTCTCTTTAACTCCTTTATCTTCATGACACGTTAGAGGAGCAAAGTTCTCATCAAAAGAGTGAATATCATCAATCAAATCAAGCAAAATAGCATACTTGATCCAGTTTTTTCTTGTTTTAAAAGGCCGCGTCTTTTTTAATTCACTCGTGAAGAGATCATAGAGATATTTTTTTTTATTCTCATTATGAATCGTTTTTTTCACACATTCGTAAGAGGCCTTGTAAAACTTAGCATAAGTCATTCTGTATTTTTTTCTAATATAGTCTAAAGAGAAAAGACCAAAATTACGGCCGCAGATATCCACAAATTTGTCAGACTTCGAAAAAATATTATCAATTGTCACTAAATAATCAGCACGAAGAGAAAAAACTGACAAAAAAGAAATGGACAGCAAGAAAAAAAATCTTCTCATAAAAATACCTCTCTCTATGTATAAGAAGATATCAAAAAATGAAAAAACCGCTACAGAGAAAGATTTAGCTCTTCTCCCTCTACTCCTCTTCGTACAGGATAAAGGTCCTTTTGTGCGACCCCCTCGGTAAAAACTAATTTGAGCATGGTGAGCATATAAGTTCGAACAAAATCCCCGAGTTTAATGTTTTGCCCCATATAATCATCTATTGTTTTCCAATCACGCATGGCCTCAATATTCTCCGCTAAATCTCTTGGAGCAAAGTCTTGCCACCAGATCAAGTAGTCTCTAAATTCTTTCGACGAAGAAAATCCATCAAATTCTTCCAGTGAAAAGTCTAAAAATTTCAGTGTTGTAGGAAGTAGGTCTAAAAGCGTTGGATGATGATCTTTCTTGGTCATGAGAAGATGATTTTTCTCGGCCATTTTATTTTTATCAAAAAGGGCGCTAGAAGCAATCATTGTCGTAAATTTCTCCCCTTTAAAAACACCTCCATGACCTCCACTATTGTCAAAGAAGTTCCAATTTTTTTCATGAAAAACAGTTATATCTCCAATGGAAGGATTTAGTGACCACAAATAACTGGCCAGACCCGTCACAGGATTTTGATAAACACTCTTGCTTTCAACAAAAAGATCATTAAATTGCTGAAAATTTCCTCTGAAAAAAGGGATATCCAGCTGCAAGGGATCTTTTTGAGTTAAAACAGTATAAGTATAAAGAGCATTTTGAATTCTATTTTGTTGGCCATCGCTCTTTGTTATTTCTCCTCGAATAAGGGCCCTCTCCCCTTTTTTATTTAACACTTCAATTTCTATAACTGAAGGAATATGGCGTCTGTTGTGATGAAACTCTTCGTTGTTTTTTCGAATAAAAATTAAATCAACGGCAGAATGACTCTGCAGAGCTTCTATTAATGTTTTGTTTTCTTTTCCTCCTGGACGGTAATGAATAATCTCTTCACAAGAAGCACGCCTATCCCAAGGAGGAATAAAAAACTCTGCATTATTTCTGGCCGCTCCTCCGTAAACCAACTTCACTTTACTCTCATAAATTTTTTTCAAAAATTGACTTTTCTTAAGCTTAAAATCTTCTTTACTTTCAAGGTAAAGATCTCTCAATCTATCCAGTGCTATTTTTTCAACTTTACTGGCCTCTGCATCAATTCTTCCATCAATAAGATAACTTTTAAGAAA
>CALDHR010000233.1 GCA_937898585.1 uncultured Oligoflexia bacterium | reverse complement strand
ATCACTCAATGACTCTTCTCTCAATCGACAGAAATTAAGCTGGAAGATGAAGGCCGAATTAGGTGATTCTTTACTCTCTCTAAGCTGGGGAGGAGGAAGTTCATTTTCCTTGCTCTATAATAAAATTATTTTATGGGCCATGCCGATTTTAAAACTACAGACTAACTTTCATCAAAAAAGGGATCTTTTCCTTGGTCCTAATATTGGTCTGCGCTTTAAGCTTAACGAGGAAGGTCTTTTATACGTTAATACAAACTATCACTTTTTTTATTCTTTTTTTAAAAAGAAGAAAGAAGGACTCTTA
Organism: uncultured Oligoflexia bacterium; assembly: GCA_937898585.1. GTDB lineage: Bacteria > Bdellovibrionota > Bacteriovoracia > Bacteriovoracales > Bacteriovoracaceae > CALDHR01. The sequence continues at coordinate 6,307 of CALDHR010000233.1, read as the reverse complement.
ACTGTTGATGTAAGCTCAAATATTAATGATTCATTAAAAGTTGTAATGTCTCTCGAGAGAAAATCTGTGTCAGTTGGAGTTGAATATGTCTTTTGATTTTATTGGTGAGAAAATGAAAACGGCCCTAAGCGAAAAAGGAGAGGCCCTTTATTCTATAGGAAATACCAGGATTAATGATTTTATTGGCAAAAGAATTACGATAAAGTTTAACGGAGATATTAATTGTATTCACTGCCAACGATCAATTAAAAAAACCTATTCACAAGGATATTGCTTTCCCTGTTCCCAGAAATTGGCCGAATGTGATTTGTGTGTTGTTAAACCTCATCTGTGTCACTATGAGAAAGGAACATGCCGCGATGAGAAATGGGGCGAGAAGTTTTGCATGCAAGAACATGTTCTCTATCTTTCTGTTACCAGTGAGCTAAAAGTAGGTTTAACCAGACGAGAAAATGTCCCTCATCGATGGATTGATCAAGGAGCAGAGAAGGCCATTGAGCTCATGAGTTTTTCTAGTCGCTATCTTGCTGGTCTGCATGAGCACTTTCTTACGCAGCACTATGCCGATAAAACCAACTGGCGAAAGATGTTGTCAGCACCATCTCCTCTTGATATAGATCTTCTACAGGAAAAAGAAAAGGCCCTGATCTTACTTGAACCATTCATGGAAGAAAAAAGTGAAATTTTTGGTGAAGATTCCATTTATGATTCAAGTGATGACATTTGCTCCATTGAATATCCTGTCCAGCAATATCCTAAAACTTTAAAGTCTATTGATTTTCTGAAAGACGATGTTTTTTCAGCTCTTCTTTTAGGCGTAAAAGGCCAGTATCTTCTCTTTGAACATCATGTTCTCAATATGAGAAAATATACTGGGTTTAATTTTTCTTTTGGAGGTCCCGTATGATTACAGAAGTTGTGAAATTATCAGATTATAAGAGACCATCTTACTTTACGCCCAAGATAGATCTTCATGTCAATATTTTTGAAAAAGAAACTATTGTCACATCCACAATGAAAGTCATTTTAAACAAAGATGAGGCCGATTTTGTTCCTATGATTCTACAAGGAGAAGAGCTGGACTTGATAGATATCTCTATTGATGGTGAGACCGTAGAACATTATAGAAAGACAGAAAAAGACCTTACTTTTCATCCGACAAAAAAAGAATTTACTCTTAGTACCAAGGTAAGAATTCATCCAGATAAGAATACTTTCCTAGAAGGACTCTATCAGTCAGGAGATATCTATTGTACGCAAAATGAACCGGAAGGAATGAGACGAATTACTTATTGTGTTGATCGACCAGACAATATGTCTCTTTATACGACGACAATTGAGGCCGACAAAAAAAGATTTCCTGTTCTTCTTTCTAATGGAAACAGAACAGATGCAGGTGATTGCAAAAATGATTCAAATCGCCACTATGCGGTCTGGAATGATCCCTTTAAAAAACCAAGCTATCTTTATGCTCTTGTTGCGGGAGATCTCGCTGTTATTAAAGATAGCTACAAAACAAAATCAGGCAAAGACGTTACTATTGAATTCTATTGTGACCATGGGAAAGAAGGTCGTCTTCCTTTTGCCGTTGAGTCCTTAAAAGAATCAATGAAATGGGATGAAGAGACTTTTGGCCTTGAATATGATCTCGATATCTACATGATTGTGGCCGTGGAAAGCTTTAATATGGGCGCGATGGAAAATAAAGGGCTCAATATTTTCAACTCTTTTTATCTTTACTCTGATCCAAAAACAGAGACAGATGAGGACTTATTAGGTGTTAGAGGTGTCGTAGGGCATGAGTATTTCCACAACTGGACGGGTAACAGAGTCACTTGTCGAGATTGGTTTCAGCTGACTCTTAAAGAAGGACTTACCGTCTTTCGCGATCAAGAATTTTCTTCTGATCTTTATCATCGCGCTATTAAAAGAATTAACGATGTTCAACTTGTTCGCCGAGCTCAATTCACAGAAGACAGTGGACCTCAGGCGCACCCTATTCGTCCTCAATCCTTTATTAAAGTTGATAATTTTTATACCATGACAGTTTACGAGAAGGGTAGTGAAGTAATTCGCATGGTACATACCCTTCTTGGAGAAAAAGATTTCAAAGCAGGAATTACGCGTTATTTTGAACTCTATGATGGACAAGCAGTAACAACAGATGATTTTATTTTTGCAATGGAAGATGCTTCTAAAAAAGATCTCAAGCAGTTCAAAGAATCTTGGTACAATAAAAAAGGAACACCTACTCTTGAGGTTGAGTTCATAGGTGAGGCCATTAGCGATAAAAAAACATTGAAAATTAAACAAAAAGATCCCTTTAAAGAATCACAAGCAAACTACCCCTTCTATCACCTCCCACTAAATGTGGCATTTTTCTCCAAAGAGACGGGTAAGCTTATAAAAGAAAAAACTCTTGAATTAAAAAAAGAAGAAGAGAGTTTTGTATTTGAAGGTCTTAAAGGTGAAGTGATACCTTCCTATAATAGAAATTTCTCGGCACCTGTTAAAATTAAAAGCAGTCAGACTCATCGAGATCTTGCCTTTTTGGCCAAAAACGAAAAAGATCTTTTCTCGCGCTGGGATTCGTTTCAAAAAATAACAACGCAACTTTTGCTTAACCTTATTGAAAAAGAGAAAAAAGTAACAATCCCTTCATGGTATGAAGATATTTTCTTAGAGTTGCTAACAGATGAAAAAATAGATGGATCTTTTAAACAGTTAACTTTAACACTCCCCGCAATGAGCGAAATCCTCGAACAGCAAAATATTTATAATATTGATAAAACAATCAGTATTATGAAAGAGTTTAAACACCATTTGGCCACTCGTTTTGAAAGTGAAATGATTGGTCTTTTTGAAAAAGAGCAAGCTAGTAAAAAATCTTATGAATTTAACTTTGAAGATATTTCTCGGCGAAAAATGAAAGAACTGCTTTTGAGTTATCTCTCAGTGCTTAAAGAAAATAAAAAAATTGCTGACTTTATTCGAAATGATTATTTTTCTTCTGATAATATGACAGATAAAATCACCGCCTTTAATGTTAGCTCTTCTTACTCACCTTCGCTACAACAAGAAATCTCATCTGATTTTTTTAACAAATGGAAGGATGAGGCCGTTGTTATGCTTAAATGGTTTAGCGCAGAAGCAAAAAGAGAAGATCTCGACTCTGTTGAAAAATACCAAAAAGTGATCTTTGAAAATAGCTCTTTTTCCATGCTCGTTCCCAATAAAGTACGTGAGGCCTTCAGAGGATTTGTAAGAAATCTTGAACTCTTTCATGCAAAAGATGGCAGTGGTTATGAATACTTAGTTGATCAGACCATAAAGCTTAATAAAATCAATCCCAGTGTTGCTAGTAGAATGGGGCAAAGTTTTAATTGTTTAAAAAGATTAGATGAAAAACGAAAACCTTTAATGGAAAAAGCAATTAAAAGAATGATGGATGAAAAAGATCTTTCCGAGAACCTCTATGAAGTCTTAAAGAATATCGTTTCCTAACTTTACTTCTTTATCAATAATGGCCGTGATGGAGGAATCTGACCAAATATTAAAGCAGGTCTCCATCATGTCAATAAAAGTATAAATAGGAAGAATGACACCTAGAATATTAAGAGAAGCACCTGTCGATGACAAAATAGTACTGGCCATCAAATAACATCCCATTGGTACCGCGGCATTTCCGATGGCCGCAATAATAGAAATTCCCATAATCGCTAAATAGCTCAGCGGCGTCATTACTACTAAATTTTGCTCTAAAACAAACGTCACTGTCGTGAAAATAAAGGCAGCACAAGCATTCATATTAACGGTAGCGCATAAAGGAAGCGTTAAGCGAGCAATAAGAGGATTTACTCCTGCCTTTTCGGCTGAATCCATTGTTACGGGTAGCGTGGCACTAGATGAGCGAGAGACAAAGCCTAGAAAAAGGGCCGGTGCCATTTTCTTTACAAGCTTGATAGGGGAGATACCTTTGATTTTAAGAAGAGTAGGTAGCGTCATCGTTGCATGAAAAATATTGCTGAGAATAACGGCCGCAAAATAATAAAGAACAGGGGTTATTTCATAATTGTCATCTCTGATATCAAAAATAATTTGAGAGACAAAGGCCCATATGGCCACAGGAAGAATATAAGTAATGAGCCCCACAATTTTTATAAGAACAGCAAAAATTGAACTAAAGAGATTGGCCAAGAACTCTCTCTTGGATCTTTCAACTTTAATAGTTCCGTAATAAATCAATAGAGTAATGAGTAGAACAGAGAAGATATTTCCTTCAACAAAGGGACGAAACATATTATCTGGAATAATAAAAGTACTCAAAGAAAAACTATCCATACTCTTGAGACCATTATCAAGGGAAGCAACATTATTTAAAATAACTCTATTGGGAGAAATAATGAGATAGCTGGCAAGAGCGACAAGTGTGGCCAAAATAGTTGTTAGAATTGTGTAGAAAACAGTCGGCCTGATAATCTTTCCAAAAATATCCCCCTCTTTGAAATACTCAATAGTAGATAAGATGGAGAAGAAAATAAGAGGAACACTAACGAGCTTTAGGGCCCCTAACGTGGCCTTGGAAACCTCGTCAACCATTAGATGAACAAAAGGAACTTCATTAAAGAAGAATCCCGTTACAAGGGCAGCAAGAGTAGCGATAAAGACAAGTAAATTAAATTTTTTTAGTTGGATCATTTTTTCATTATAAAGGAAAAAGAAGGAGGATCAATCTTCTTTTGTGCTCTTAAAATTTAAGCAGTAGAAATTGGACGAGTCATCGAGCTTGTTTATGCACCTCTTTTTCCCATTAATCATGATACCTATTCCGCCTAACTTTATTGATTCTTGAATCATAGGATAGTCAGATGACCAGCTATTTCCCATTGCGCCGATGACAAAAACCTTTTTTCCGCTCTCTTCTTTTTTGCGAATAAAACAATGCATTCTTTTAACTTTTCCTTCTGCATAGTTGAAGAAATCCACACCCTCTTCTTCTAAATCCACGCCTGAAATAGAGTCCGTTCCAGAAGGAAAGACATAAGAAGCTTGTTTTACAAAGATATCAGGGCTTGCAGAGATAACATAGACTTTGATTCCAGAGCTTACGAGCTCATCGATAATGTTGAGTGAAGAAAGAAAGAACTTGTGGTGAAGGATTTCTGTGAAATATTCTTGAGCGAGCTTTTCAATTTTCTTTTTTTGCTCATGGTTAAGATTTATAAACTGTTCACCCATGAAGCGCGTAGATTCTTCTTCTTGATGGTTTTTTATAAGATCAGTGTAGTGTTGCCAATAATCTCTAAAACCCTCTTTTCCTTTATAATTATTGAGATAACCTTTTTCTATAGAGAGGCGAATGAGTCCATGATAGCCATTGCGAATAGTATCATTTTCGATGGAGAGATCTTCAATCCCATCTGTTATGTCTCCATAAATAATCGTGCCGTCAAAATCAGTGAAAAAAGCAAACTCACATTCATGAGGTTGGCAGTTATTCTCTTCTTCAATCTTTTTCTTTAACTTAATCATTTCTTGTAAGGGGATAGTGTGACTTGTGTCAGGTAAATTCAATTTTAATTCCTCTAAGTAAGGGTACAATTCTCTTGCTGGGAGAGTCTCTAGGCCAAGTAATAAAAACAAGACGGATATTATTTTTTTCATCCTTTGCTTTTACTTCTAAACTGTTTTTGTTGTCAAATTTAACTTTTCATTATGAATTAACTTTTTAATAATCAAGAAATGAAAAAAATAATTTATTTCCCTATTCCCGTGACTCTCTGCATCGTCGCGATCACTCAAATCTACCTTGCTAAAACATCCACATTAACACCTTGGAAAGGCGGAGGATTTGGGATGTTTACGGTCGTTGATAGCATTTCAAGTAGATCTCTTGGATGCGAAATGGTTAATCTTTACAAGCAAGAGGGAAGCTGTCTCTTTAATTATCGTAAAATAAACTTTTGGAGGAGTTTTCGCTCTTATCCAAAAGAGAGTGATTTTGATCTCATTATGAACGGCCTAAAGGAAAATCATCCTGATTTTTTAAAAGATAATATAAAAGTTTTGAAATTTACCTTGTGGACTATTGATTTTAGTTATCACACTGATTCTATCCGATCAAAAAAAGTAACAAGAGAGATGGTCTATGATATTAATTAAAAAATTAAATAGAGAAACTCTCATTCTTAAGCTCTCGTTATTGTTTTTTATTTTCTTTGTAAGAAGCAAATCTTTTTATATGGCCCCTCTTCCCGTTATTGCTATTTACATGTTAGTAGGTGAAAAAAGCTATAAGAATAAATAT
>CALDHR010000232.1 GCA_937898585.1 uncultured Oligoflexia bacterium | reverse complement strand
TTCAGGCCAAAAATTTCTTTTTGTCTTGTCTCGATATATCTCCTTTAGATGACCCCTCTTTGATTTCCTCGAACTTTAAAGTGCTTTCTTTTTTAGTGAAAATTTTCTCTGAGATGAATGCCTACGAAGACGTCATGAAGTACTTAGATCTCATGCGCCGAGTTTTATCCATGATGGAAAAAGAAAAGAGTATTTCTCTTGCGGAAGTCTCCTTTTCAAGAGGACAGATGATGACTTATAGAGGGGATTTTGTCTCGGCCCAAAAATTCTACGAAGAGGCCGTAAAAGTCTCTTTGACAGTGGCCCATGCCGATGATGAACTTCACTGCAAGTCTCTCAGCGCTTTGGCCATGACTCATTATTTACTTCGTGATTTCGAGAAGTCTCTTGAACTGCTTAAAAGTCTCACCCTCTTGCTCCGCAATCAAAAAAGATCTTATTTAAGTGGAAGCATGTACTTGCTCTTAGGCAATGTTTATGTGGATTTAAAAGAATATGATTTGGCCAGCAGCTCTTTTGTGAAGGCCAGAAAGATTCTCTGTAGTAATACCTGCTGGAATTTGGCCCCCTATATTTCTTTAGGACAGGCCTCTTCTTATAAGAGGATGGGAGAGTTTAATAAGGCCCTTTTTGTTCTAGAAAATGCTCTTAACTCCATGGATATTTTTACCTTCAAAAAGGGATATGCCTTGTTGCGTGATGAGATTTCAGACGTCACAGACCATTGTGTGGATCTTTATCTCGATCGACAGCGCAAAACTGTCACAGAAAAGAGGCTAGGGATTATCGATTTTAAACATCGCTTCATTCTTCTGGAGATTCTTTTTCTCTTGGCCCAAAATCCCGGAGTTCCCTACGATAAGGAAAAATTGGCCAGCAAAATCTGGGGAGATGAGTACAACCCCCTGATCCATGACAAGCTCATTTATACCAGTGTCTCTCGCCTCCGAAAGCTTTTGGAGCCAAAATCGGGAAAAAGAAAATATATTTTGCGTGTCAAAGATGGCTATATTTTTAATCCTTCAGTGAAAGTTCGCTTTCAGCAAGAAGGAGAGTTTCATTCTTTTAAAGGACCTAAAGGATTAGACTTTAGTTCACCTATCTAAGCTGATGAAGACCACCATTCACCTTAATCCCATTTTTTGCTGGCATGATATTTTGTCTTTAGATGCCCTTCTGGGAGACTCTTCTTGGACAAAAGAACAGTTTTCTACCCATTTTCAAGGAAGCTCT
>CALDHR010000231.1 GCA_937898585.1 uncultured Oligoflexia bacterium | reverse complement strand
TGTCATAATATCTTGTGGTCATCAATCTTTTTTGCCACAGGAGGAATAATGACAGAGCTCATTTGTGTTGAGGGATTAAGTAAACAGTTTGGTCCTCATCATGCCGTCTTAGATGTTAATTTTAATGTAAAGCAAGGTGAAATTTTAGGACTCCTAGGACCTAATGGTGCGGGAAAATCCACCACCATAAAAATGCTTACTTGTTATCTTCGTCCAACATCAGGAAGCGCGACAATTTGTGGTCATTCTATTTTAGATAACACCCACCTTGTTCGCTCCTCTATGGGTTATATGCCTGAAACATCACCTCTCTATGGAGAGATGATGGTAAAAGAATTTCTTACCTTCATGGGCGAGATGCGAAATCTGAAAAAAGAAAAACTCCAAGAGGCCATTGAGCGAGTGGTGAATTTAACAAATCTGCAAGATGTTTTTTATCAAACCCTGGAGACTCTCTCTAAAGGTTATAAAAAAAGAGTCCTTCTTGCTCAGGCCCTTATTCACGATCCTAAGATTTTAATTCTCGATGAGCCTACTGATGGACTTGATCCCAATCAAAAAGGGGAAGTGAGGTCTATGATTCGAAAGCTCTCAGAAGAGAAGGCCATTTTAATATCAACTCATATCTTAGAAGAATTAGAGGCCCTTTGTACGGATGTTCTCATTATGAGTAAAGGAAAAATTCAGTTTAAAGGCACAACAAATGAATTGATGCAAAAATGCAGTGAGCGGAAGTTAAACTTACAAGATTATTTTCGTTGCTTAACTCTTACTCAATAATCATAGGGAGATAAAAATGTTTATGAACCGAGACCTTTTAATTCCCGTTTTTAAAAAAGATTTTTATTCTTTTTTTAAAACTCCAACGGGTTATATTTTCCTTTTGAGTTTTATTTTGGCCACAAACTATCTCGTTTTTTCTCCTAGTATAGGTGCTTTTTATCAAATGAGGCATGCCTCTCTCAATGCTCTTTTTAACTTTCTTCCCACAACCTTTATGGTTTTTGTGGCGGCCATTAGCATGAAAACTTGGGCCGAAGAGAGAAAGTCGGGGACCATTGAACTACTGATGACTTTGCCCGTAAAAACATTTGAATTAGTTCTGGCCAAATTTTTTTCTTCCTTGGCCTTTATTAGTGTGGCCCTTCTTTTGACGATTCCTCTTTTTCTTTCACTTATTTACTTGGGGAACCCCGATTACGGTGCGGTATTTTCAGGCTATTTAGGAAGTGTTTTACTGGCATCGCTTTTTTTATCTTTGGGAGGACTTTGTTCGGCCTTAACCAAAGGGCCTGTAATTTCTTTTATTAGCTCAATTTCTCTTTTTTATTTTCTTGTTATGCTCAGCTCTACTGCCGTTCAGGACTTTCTTTCTTCTTTCTTTCATCCTTTTGCTATGGAAATTTTAGAGGCCCTCAATCCCATCGATAAATTTGAAATGATGATGAGAGGAGTTATTCGTCTTAGTGATCTTGTCTATTTTGTGATGATGATTTCATTTTATCTTTTTTGCACCACCATTATTCTTGAAGAAAAAAGGGGAAGTTAGAATGAAGATATTAAAAAGTCGTTGGATAACACTGACACTTCTTTTTTTAAGTATGGGCCTTCTTTCTTATTTGGCAAATTATCATTTAAGAGGGGCCAGACTTGATTTAACAGAAGAGAGAATCTATACACTTAGTGAAGGGACAAAAAATATTCTTAAAAGTGTCGGAATTCCCATTACTATTAAACTCTACTACTCAAAGACTGCTGCCAGTAAAGGAGCAGAAGGTATGAGGCAGTTTAATAATTATTTTTACTACATTTCAGATTTACTTCGTGAATATGCTTCGCTTTCAGGTAATCATCTCAAACTTGAAGTAATTGATCCGCGCCCTGACACAGATGATGAAGCAGATGCAGAGCTTTATAACTTAAAGCGCTTTCAACTAACAGATCAAGAGAGTTATTTTTTTGGGATGGTGGCCAAAACGGCCACAGGTGGAGAAAGCATTATTCCCTTTTTTAATCCTGGTGATCAATCAAATTTGGAATATCAGCTGACAAAAAGTATCTACACCCTTCTTCATCCCATTAAAAAGAAAATAGGCATTATTAGCGATACAGGTTTTAACAGCGATGGTCTCTCTCCTTTTATTATGCAGATAACAGGAGGAAAGATGCGCTCTCCCACGCAATCGTGGATCATGAATGAAATGCTTAAAGATTTTTATGAAGTAAAAAATATTCCTCTCGAAAGTGAAATAATTGACCCCGTTGATTTATTGCTTGTCATCAACCCTAATGAGGCCGTAAGCGATAAGCTAAAAAAAGCAGTGGATAAGTACCTCTATCAAGGAGGGAAAATGGCCCTTTTTGTGGATCCGCAATTTGTGGCCGATGCACAAAAAAGAGAACAGCGTTCTTTTTCTACTTGGGATAAATTTTTTTCTAGCTGGGGAGTTGATTTCAATAAAGATCGCGCCGCAGCTGATTTAAATTATGTGGGAGTGGCCAAAGTAGACCAATATTCTCCGCCAACAAGACTTTTGCCTTTACTAAACTGTCAGGAAGGATGTTTTAATTTTTCTCAAGAGTCTCTTACCAGTAATCTCAAAAACATGCTTTTCGTCTATCCTGGTTTTTTTAAATTAAAAGAGAGAAATGAGAATAATAAAAATCTTGTCTTCACTCCTCTTATTCAAACATCTAATCGTGCTGGAACATACCCTATTAGTGAAAAACATTTTAAAGATCCCAGCGTTTTAACAAGAGATTTTACGAAAGAAGAAAATCCTCTTGTTTTAAGTTATCGCGTAGAAGGAAAATTTCCAGCTAGCTTTTTAAGTGCAGAAGAGACTTCTAAGCTTCAGCACAAAAATTCATTCGTAACAATGGTTAGTGATACAGATGTTTTATTTGATCAATTTTCTTTTCAGAAAAATGCCATGGGAATTATTCCCACCAATCAGAACAGCGTCTTTTTTCTTAATTTAGTTGAAGAGATGGTAGGGAGCAAAGAACTTACTTCTATCCGATCGAAAAAAAGTATTATCCGTACTTTTGAAAGAGTAGATGTTATTGAAAAGAGATCACTAGAAAAGACAGCAGAAAAACTCAAAGAAATTGAAATGAGTATTGAGAAAACACAAAAAGAACTCAATGAACTTGCACAAAAGAGTGGAGATTTTAATATTGCTCTTATTGCCAAAGAGAGTTTAGTGAAAAAGAAAGGCCTTGCACTAAAACTCAAAAATGACAAAAGAGAACTTCGGGAAGTAAAAAGAAAAGGACGTGAAGAAGTCGAGCAATTAGGACTTAAAATTCAACTCATCAATATTTTAGTGGCCCCTTTTCTTCTTTTTTTCTTGGCCTCGTTTATTTTTTGGCGCCGCCGTCGTCTAAGTGACAAAAAAGAAGTTCTTTTTCACAAGGAGGTGATGTGTGATTAATGCGATGGAATTGAGAGTTGTTCAGTTAAATAAATATCTTCTTGTCGCTCTTGCGTTGCTTACAGGATTTTCTCTTTTTACTTTTATCGAGAAACATAAAAGGGCCGATGCAGAAGTTGTGGGTCATGAGTTTTTAATGGCCTTTAATCCTAGTGATGTTGCCACAATTGAAATTCATTCAGATAGTGGTTCAGCTAAGACGGTATTAAAAAAAGATCGTCAATTTTTTCGCCTAGAGACGGCCAGTAATTTTCCGGCCTCAAGTAAAAAAGTTAGCGAGTTTTTTTATTTGCTGAGTTCTATTAAAGTGAGCGATGTCGTGACCAAAAAGAGCTCCCTTGAAATTTTGCGTGAAAATAAACTCACTCAAGATCATTACTTTCGCCGTATTATTTTGCGCGACAAAGAAGGAAAAGAGATTACAGATTTTTATATTGGTTTGGCCTACAATAAAAAAGGACATAGTTTGCGCTTTGCTCAAGATGAGAATATTTATCTCAGTGAAGAGTCTCTTTACCCGTTTTATCGAAGCACTCAGTTCTATGATTTGAATTTGACAGAAAATGTAACCTTTAAGAAATTTTTTCAGCGAAATGAGGCAGAAGTTAAAGATTTGATCTTTAATGAAGAGAAAATCATTAAAATACAAGATGAACTTGAACTAACTCTCTCTTATGTAAAAAAAGGGGATTTTTATTATTATCGCCCCTTTATGAAAACAACAGATCTTCCTGAGAAAATTGTGTTGAGTAAGAAGATGAATCAGGCGGAACTCTTAAAAGTTGATTCCATGGTAAAAAAGAAAGAAAAAGCGATAAGTTTTAATAAGGCCTACGCTGGTTTTGTTTTTTCTTTAGATGCTGCATCATTTGAAAAACTTCTTTAAAAAGCAAAGGAAGCAGGGTAGCTCAAAGAGTTGATTCAATTTTTTTGGAGCAATTAATGAGATTACTTTTTTTATCACTATGTCTTTGTTCTTTTCTCAGTCCCTCTCTCTCTGCTGCTACGGGTTGGGATGTGATGCGTCAGCTCAATTTCCGCCCCCTTCAACTAGATCTTGAAGGTCATGATCTTAGCTTTATTAAACCCAGTGGAGAAAAAGAGACTCTTCAGGAAGTGGCCAATAATCGCTGGACCCTTCTTGTCTTTTGGGCCACATGGTGTGGTCCCTGCCAGACCGAATTGCCTCTGCTAGAAAAACTTCAACAAGAACTTAAAACAGAAATTCTGCAGGAGCGCTTTCAATTATTGGCCATTTCCACAGATTCTCTCCCCCTTAACAAAATTAATTCTTTTGTGGCGAGGAAAAAACTTACTTTCCCGACAGGTCTTGATGATAATTACAGTCTGGCCAAATTCTTTCAAGTCTCTGGTATCCCCGTTGCCTTTCTTCTCTCCCCCGATAAAAAAGTGATGGGGACATTTCAAGGGGCCCGAGATTACAGTGCTTCTTCTTTTGTGGGAAAACTCAAAGAACTCATTAAGCTCACAGGAGAAGATTTTGAAAAACTCCAAGAGGCAAACTTAAAGGAAGAATTGCCAGAAGTATCTCTTGAGGCCATGCAGCTTTCTTACAACGTTGTCGCGGCCGCCAAAGAAAGTGAAAAAAGAGGATTTACTCACGAACTTCATCTTCTCCTCACGTGGCCAGGAGACTCTTCTGAGTATTTGGTAAAAACACCGCAAGTGGCCTTTCCTTTAGAGATCGTCTCTTCAACAGATATTTCATCCTATAGCGAAACATTATTAGAAGAGGGGCAAAAGAAAACACAGACAGTCTTTGTCTATCCTTTTAGAAAGAAGAGTAGGCTAACTTCCAGTGGCCCCTATAAAATAGACCCCATTGAAGTGAACTATGCCCATCGGCAATTTAAATCCTCCACTCAAACGGCCCGTCTCCCCGGTTTTGACCTGAACTTTTCTGGTTTCGAGTTTAAACTCTTTGGTATCCCCCTTGTCTTGTTTTTGGCCTTTTTCTTCTTTATCTATGAAAGAAAAAAACGAAGAGGTCGTGTTGCTATTTCAAGTGAAGAGATAGATTATGAAAAGCTGCAAGAAGAGTTTGACCTTCTTTTAACTCAAAGTGGAAAGTTGAGAGAAAGAGAATATGAAATTTACTTGCTTGAATTTTATTGCCGCTTGCAGAGACTTCTTTGGCCAGAAGATTATCTCAGTGAGGTAGGTAAAGAGCTTCAATTAATTGAAAAAATACGGTATGCCAATGAGCGGCCTGACTGGAGCATGGTAAGCTCTTATGAGAGGCAGGTAAAGAATCTTTTGGCGCAAATAAAAACAAAATATAAAAAATAACCATTGAATAGAGAAAATTGAGGAGGATTATCTATGTCTTCAGTTCAAGAATTAACATCCAGAGTAGAAAGAGAAGCACCTCTTGTAAAAAGTGTTGTAGACGAAATCAGCAAAGTTATGGTGGGGCAAAAAATTTTAGTAGAACGTCTTCTTATGGCCCTTTTGGCCGATGGCCATATTTTAGTAGAAGGAGTCCCTGGCCTTGCAAAAACCACAGCGGCCTTGGCCCTTGCCGAAGTGATGACGGCCACTTTTGGGCGTATTCAATTTACCCCCGATCTTCTTCCTTCTGATCTTGTGGGAACAGAGATCTATTCTCCTAGAGAAGAGAGTTTTTCTGTAAAACAAGGACCTGTTTTTGCCCATATTATTTTGGCCGATGAAATTAACCGTGCCCCAGCAAAAGTCCAAAGTGCGCTTCTTGAGGCCATGCAGGAAAAGCAAGTTACGATTGGTGAAAAAAGCTACGCGCTCCCTGCTCCTTTTTTAGTGATGGCCACGCAAAACCCTATCGAGCAGGAAGGAACTTATCCTTTGCCAGAAGCACAGCTGGATCGCTTTATGATGAAAGTGAAAATTACTTATCCAACGCGCGATGAAGAAATGCTGGTGATGAAGAGACTCACAGAAAAAAAGAGTAAGAAGGTGAGTTTAACAAAACTTCTGACACCTGAAAAAATCTTAGAGCTGCGTTCTTTGATTGAAGATATTTTTGTGGATGAAAAACTCTTTGGCTATGTGGCCGATTTGATTTTTGCCACGCGCTCACCAGAAAAATTTGGGATAAAAGAATTAAAATCTTATATTGAAATAGGAGCAGGGCCTCGTGCTTCTATTAATCTCATCAAAACGGCCAAAGCTCATGCTTTTTTACAAGGGCGTGGTTTTGTTACGCCTCAAGATATTAAGATTATGGCCCTGGACGTTTTGCGCCACCGCGTAGGCATTACTTATGAAGCAGAGGCCGAGGGAATGGAGAGCGACGATATTCTCATAAAAATTTTAGATAAAATTGATGTGCCTTAAGACGTGCCTTAGAAAGTGAAGTGAAAGGAGGCCCGCTGTGTTTAAAGCTGATGAAGAACTCTTAAAAAAAATTAAGCAAATTCAATTTAAGGCCAAGCACTTAGTGAGTGAGACTTTTTCGGGAGAATACGAGAGTGCTTTTCGCGGAAGAGGGATGGAATTTGATGAAATTCGCCCCTACCTTGCCGGTGACGATGTTCGCTCTATTGATTGGAATGTAACGGCGCGAATGGGCCGTCCTCATGTGAAAATTTACCGCGATGAGCGAGAACTCACTGTTCTCTTTGTGGTGGATGTTTCAGGTTCGATGCGTTTTGGTAGTAACGAAAAATTAAAAATGGAACTGGCCGCTGAAATTTCCGCCCTTCTTGCCTATGCTGCTTTGAAAGGAGGAGACAAGGTGGGGCTCTTGATTTTTGCAGGAGGCATTGAACATTATATTCCACCGCGAAAAGGAAGAGGTCATATTTACGGGATTATCAAAGATATTTTAAGTTTTCGTCCAGAAGAAAGACAGACGCATGAATCAACAGATATTGAAGGAGCAACGCGCTTTATGAGGCAGGTTCTTAAGCATCGCTCCATTGTTTTTTTTATTTCTGATTTTTTGATGAGTGATTACCAGCTTCCTTTATCCTATCTCGGTCGTGCTCATGATTTAGTTTGTATCAATTTGATGGATAGAAGAGAGCAGCGAATTCCTAAAATGGGTTATGTGGAGTTTGTGGATGCGGAGACAAAAGAGGTTTTTCTCGTCAATACCAGTGACACAAAATGGCGCTCTTCTTTTGAGGAATCTATGAAAGAGAGGTTAAATCAATTGACGCGTTTTTTTCAATCAAGAAAAATTGATTCTATCTTTCTCGAGAATCATCAGCACTATGTCGATGAGATTGTGCGCTTTTTTCGCCGCCGTGAAAAGAGGAGGGGAAGATGAAAAAGATTGTTTCCCTGATTCCTTTTTTTCTTTTTTTTCATTTCTCCTCGTTTGCCGCTAGTATTATCTCGCGTGTTGATAAGGCCAAAATTTTTCCAGGAGAAGCTGTTCGCTTTAGTGTTGTCCTCAAGGTGGAAAAAGAAAAACATCAGTCAAGCTCCATTGAGCAAATAGGCCCTAAAGTTCAGCTTCTTCGCGTTACCAATGAAGGCGAAGAAAAAGATCAGTTTGAAGATGAGATGGTGGAGATGGAAAAGTTTGTCACTGTTGAGGCCGATCTAGTGGGAAGTTATGTTTTGCCCGTTATAAACGCAAAAGTGGGAAATGAAGAATTGAGTACGGGAGAGATTTTTCTTGAAGTAGTGAGTAAAGAAAGTGATGGCTCAAAAGATCTCAGTGATATTTTAGATATTAAACAGATAAAGAGAACTTCTTGGGTCAATCGCTATTTTTTTTGGATTGTAGTTGCAGCGTTCTTATTGCTATCAGCTCTTTTTGGGGGCGGGGTTTATTGCTGGAGAAAATATCGAAAAGGCAAAAAAGAGATGATTCTTCTCACTGCCGAAGAAAAGTTTCACCAAAATCTTCACAAATTAAAAGAGGAGACTTCTTTTCTTGAAGAAATTAGTGGGGAG
This sequence comes from uncultured Oligoflexia bacterium, assembly GCA_937898585.1. Classification (GTDB taxonomy): domain Bacteria; phylum Bdellovibrionota; class Bacteriovoracia; order Bacteriovoracales; family Bacteriovoracaceae; genus CALDHR01. The sequence continues at coordinate 2,439 of CALDHR010000231.1, read as the reverse complement.
TTTTGTTTTCGTTGCTCTTTTATTTTAAGAGAATTTATTGAAGAAGAATATCATCTTTCTGCGACTGATCAGACTTATGAAGAATTAAAAGTTTCTTTAAAGAGTATAGATCTTGAAGAAAAAGATAAGGTGCTCGGTATGCTCAAAATATTAGATTGGGCCAAATATACAGATGAAAAAATAAGTTTAGAGCGCTGGAATCAATTACTAAAAGATCTTTTTGCTCTTAAAGCTAGGCCGTCACCTTCAATTGAAGAGTTAAATTAAAAAGAGAGGAGAGAGTTATATGGCCCATTTTCGCTTTGCCGATCCTTTTTTCTTTTTGCTTTTTATCCCTCTTCTTTTTTTCTTTTTAAAAAAAAAGAAAGACGAAGCGGGGATTACTTATTCAAGCGTTGCGCTTTTAAAAACAGGAGTGCATCACCGCTATGAAAATCGTTCTTTTTATTTAAAACTTATGCGCTTTTTGGCCTTGAGTTTTATTCTCATTGCTTTAGCGCGCCCGCAGTCGGGCAAAAAATTCTCTAGCACTCTCTCTGACGGAGTTGATATTTTCTTGGCCATTGATACATCGGGGAGTATGAGGGCCGAAGACTTTAAGATTGGTCTGAATGCTGTCAATCGTCTTGATGCAATTAAACATGTGGCCGAAGAATTTGTAAAAAAAAGAGATATGGATCGCATTGGTCTTATTGTTTTTGGTGATGAGGCCTATACACAATGTCCGCTAACTCTTGATCATGGCATTTTACTTGATTTTTTTAAGCGCACAGAAATTGGGATGGTGGGAGATGCCACCGCCATCGGTCAGGCCATTGCGACCTCTGTTGCACGAATGAAAAACCTCAAGAGTAAATCAAAAGTTTTGATTTTATTGACTGATGGAGAGAATACATCTGGAGAGATTGCTCCGCAAAAGGCCGCTGAGATTGCTAAAACTTACGGGATTAAAATTTATACTATTGGGGTGGGAAGTGATGGGATGGTTCCTATCATGCAAAACACTGTTTTTGGCAAACGCTATGTCTATGCTCAAATTCCCATTGACGAGAAAACACTTCAGGAAGTGGCCAGTATAACAGAAGGGCGCTATTTTCGGGCCAAGGATCAAAATCAATTAGAAGAGATTTATGAAGAAATTGATCAGTTGGAAAAAAGTAAAGTAGAGGTAAGAGAATATACTCAATACCGTGAATTTTTTTATTACTTTGTTTTGATGGCCTTTTGCTTAGTTTTTCTAGAAATCTTGCTAGGGGAAACTATTTGGCGAAAACTCCCGTAACAGATAAGGAGAAGGTAAGAGATCATGAAATGGGGACAATTTAATTTTATTTTTTTATCGCTGCTAGTTTTTCTTTTGCTGGTTTTTCTTTTCTTCAGTGAAAAAAAGAAAAAGCGTTTATTAAGTGTTTTTGCTACGAGAAATTTATGGCCTCATCTTTTTTTGACGGCCAATCCCTCTCGCTTGTTGCTCAAAAAGATTTTTCTTGTTTTGGCCCTTCTTTCGGCCGTTGTTGCTTTAATGAGGCCGCGCTATGGGACTAAGGTGGAAGAGTTTAAGCGACGAGGAGTTGATCTTGTCATTGCGCTAGATATTTCGCGGAGCATGTTGGCCGAAGATGTCTCTCCTAGCAGGCTTATTCGCGCCAAAAGAGAGATTGGTGATTTTTTTGCCATTTTGGAAGGGGATCGAGTAGGAATTGTGGCCTTCTCAGGAGTGAGCTTTTTGGAAGTTCCCCTCACGCTTGATTATGGGGCCTTGCGGCTTTTTTTACACGAGCTTGATCCTTCGTATATTCCCGTCCCCGGTACCGCCATTGGCGAGGCCATCGAAAATTCGTTGAAGGCCTTTGATGATAAGCAGATAAATTCCCAGGCCATCATTCTTATTACAGATGGGGAAGATCACAGTAAGACGGCCTTGAGTGCGGCCCAAAAAGCAGCAGAGAAAGGAGTGAAGATTTTCACTATTGGGATTGGAAGTGTTGAGGGAGCACCTATTCCCGATGAGAGAGGAGGATTTAAAAAAGACAGCGCGGGAAATCTTATTTTAAGCCGAGTTGATGGTGAGACACTTAAAGAAATAGCAAAAACAACCAAAGGAAGTTTTGTTCAATCGGCCACAGGAGATCTTGATCTCGATAAAATTTACGCGGAAATTCAGGCCAATACAGAAGATAAAGAGCTAGAGAGTGGAAAAAAGATGCACTACGAAGAGCGTTTTCAATGGCCTCTTTTTTTCTTTTTTCTTTTTTTAGTTTTGGAATTTCTCCTTCCCATTACTCGCTCTCGTAAAACAGTAATTTTGCTTTTAATGTTAGGGATTAATTTTTTTCCTCATAAGAAAGCTTTCTCCCTTCCTTTTGAAAGTGAGCGTGCACGGGCCGAAGAGAGTTTTTTGGAAGGAAATTTTATCACGGCGGAAAATGAATTTTTAAA
>CALDHR010000230.1 GCA_937898585.1 uncultured Oligoflexia bacterium | reverse complement strand
GTAAGAGTAAGAGGTGGAGAGAAAGAAACAGCTCGCCCTATTGCTGAGGAAAGCTCCACTTTTAGTTCGGTGGACAGTGATACGGATTCGGTGGACAGTGATACGGCTTCGCTGAGTGGTGAGCCTGATATGGTGAAGGGTGAAGGGCGTTTTTCGAGATTGAAGAATCAAGTAAAGGCCAGAAAAACGGGAGTTACTAAAAATAATAAGGCCCAAGCTAAGCTAGAAAAGTTAAAGCAAAAAGTAAGAGTAAGAGGTGGAGAGAAAGAAACAGCTCGCCCTATTGCTGAGGAAAGCTTCACTTCTAGTTCGGATTTTAGTGATACGAGTTCGGAGTATGGTAAAACTAGTGATGTTTTGGAGAGTTTTGATGCGGATTCGACCCAAAAAACGAAGGTCACTAAAAAAGAAAATCTAACTCGAAAAAGAAATAAAGTTCAAAACGCAGAAGATAAAAGTCTTGATAAAGTTGATGGGCTTAAGGGAAGAGTTAAGAAAAAGCTAAGAATGAGTAGAGATGATACTGATCCCGCAGAGACCAGAGTTGAAAAAAGAGCACAGAAAAGAAAAAATCAAGAAAATAAAAATAAAGCAAAAAAACTTCAGAAACATCATAAAGATTTAAAGAAGGCAAGAAAGCAGCAAGAGCAATTAAAAAAGAAGGCCGAGGCCAATCCAAATGATCCAGAACTCAAGGCCAAGCTCGATGCACAGAATAAAAAAGTGGCGGATCTTGAAAGTGAAGCAGGCTCCGGATATCTTCCTGATGAGATTACTACATATGATGGTCAAAAATTAAATTTTGAGGGCCGGGAAGATAAAACTGGACAACAATTCTATATTGATGCTGATGACAGCAGTAAAAGATATGTAGTTGATCTGGAAAAGGGAACCTTAGCAGATGTAGATAGTGGTGCTATTGTTCATCGGGAAAGTTTTGTTGATGACGATGGAACTGCTTTCGTTTGGGGAGGAGATGAAGATGGAATTCCAACCTATACTGACTCAAAAGGTCGAAAAGTTTATCGAGATAGTAAAGATGGAAAAATGTATACAGGGTATGATCCTAAAAAGAAAAAATTCTATAATGCAAAACACCGCTCAAAAATTGATGAGTTTATTTGGGGCGAAGGATCTGAGCCAACCCGTCCTTTTGCCATAACTATTGATCAAGCAAGAATGTTACTAGATACACGAGGCGATGAGGAGCTTAGAAAAAAAGAGAGAAAAGAGCTTACTGGAAAGAAAAGAAAATATATCTATAAAACAGTACAAACTTGGGAGAAAAATGGAGAGGAGCCACCTCCCGTAGGCGTAGACACTATTCAAAGTTCTCTTCCTGGCAAAGAAGATCTTACGAGCTTTGTAGGAGATCGAGAGTATTACATGAGTGAAATCAGTGCTCCTCCTACAGCAGGATATACGACTCATTATTTAAGCCGAGATGGATCGACCTATACCTTCTTTTATGAAAAAAGCAGTGATGTTACGGCCAATAAACCTAAATATATGAGAAAAGTAAAAAGAACAGAGACAGG
>CALDHR010000229.1 GCA_937898585.1 uncultured Oligoflexia bacterium | reverse complement strand
GTAACATGAAAAAAATATATTTAGGATTGTTGAGTTTAATTTTTTCCCTCAACATAGGGGCGGTGGAAAAAAGTCTTTCCACTCGAGAAATGATAGGGCAGCTCTTGGTGGTAGGTTTTGGAACGGAGCAAAAGGAAATCGTAAAAGAGCGTCTTCGTGAAGGAAAAATTGGCGGCGTTGTTCTTTACGCGAAGGAGGTTGAAAGTCCTCGTCAGCTCACAGAACTGACTGGCGAGCTTTTAGAGGCAGGAAAAAGCGGTCAGAGTGAGGGGCAGGATCACAGAAGACAGACTCCTTTTATCATGTTGGATCAAGAAGGTGGTTTTGTGAGAAGACTCACAGAAAAAAAAGGTTTTACAAGAGCAGGAAGTGTTCCCAGCGCGAAAAAAATGAAGTTTTTTTCTGAGGGTGAGGTGATGCGTTTCTATGAAGAGATGGCCCAAGAGCTAAAAGAGTGCGGGGTGAATTTTAATTTAGGCCCTGTGGTGGATTTAGATATTAATCCTAGAAGTCCCGCCATTGGTCACTATGAGCGAAGTTATGGCCGTGATGTTGATGGTGTTGTTCAGATGGCCTCTCTTTTTATTGAGGCCCATCGGAGTCAAGGAGTTCTCACTTCACTGAAGCATTTTCCCGGACATGGCAGTGCAGCGGTAGACAGCCATTTTGGTTTTGTGGATATCACAGAGACAGCGCGTTGTGTAGAGGAGCTTTTTCCTTATAATTTTCTAGCAGCGAGAGGAATGGTTGATTCTGTGATGACGGCCCATGTTTTTAATAGAGAACTAGATGGTCATTATCCTGCGACTTTATCAAAAGAAACCCTCCAAAAGATTCGAGAACTCTCAGGTGGTGAAGATATCGCCATTGTAAGTGATGATTTGAAAATGGCCGGACTTGGTCGTTATGGATCAGTTGAGGAGAGAGCTGTTTTGGCCATGAAGGCAGGTGTGGATATTTTGCTTTTTGCTTCGTTGGGCGATGGTGATTTAAAAAAAGTGATTTCTTTGATTGAAGGAGAGGTTAGCTTTGATAGAATCAAAGAGAGCTATGAGCGTGTGCAAAAGTTAAAGAATAAGCTCAATTAATTTTTTGACTGATAAAAAGGGCCAAGTCCACTAATCGATGAGAATATCCCGCTTCATTATCATACCAAGCGACAATTTTAAAAAATTGACTATTGAGTTCCATTTGAGCTTTGACATCTACGATAGAAGAAAAACTTGAACCCAGAAAATCGCTAGAGACCACGTCTTCTGTGGTGACGTGAAGAATATTTTTAAGATGACTTTGAGATGCTTGTTGGAAAGCATCAATGATTTCAGCAGAAGAGGTTTTTTTCTCTAATTCCACTGTTAAATCCACGCATGACACACATGCCACAGGAACGCGAAAAGACATTCCCGTGAGTTTTCCTTTCACTTCGGGAATACAAAGGGCCACTGCTTTTGCCGCTCCCGTGGAGGCCGGAATAATATTTTGCATGGCAGATCGACCGCCGCGCCAATCTTTTTTAGAAGGGCCATCCACTGTTGGCTGAGTGGCCGTTACAGCATGAATAGTGCTCATAAGACCTTGCTTGATACCAAAGTTATCAACGAGAACTTTCACAACAGGAGCGAGGCAGTTTGTGGTGCAAGAGGCGTTGGAGACGACATGGTGAATTTTAGGATCATAGCTTTCGTGGTTGACGCCCATTACGAGAGTTTTTGTTTCATCTTTAGCGGGAGCAGAGATAATAACTTTTTTGGCGCCGGCCTTAATGTGCGCCGAGGCCTTTTCTGTGTCAGTGAAAAGTCCGGTGCATTCTAAAACAAGATCAACATTGAGTTTTTTCCAAGGAAGATTGCTGGGATCTCTTTCTTGAAAAATGTGAATTTTTTGATGATTCATGGAAATAGTTTTTGATTCTTCGTGAAAAGAGACATCGCCTTTAAAGAGGCCATGAGTAGAATCGTGGCGAAGCAGGTAAGAGAGAAGGTCTGTGTCCATAAGATCGTTAAAGGCCACTAGCTCTATGTCATTACGGGTAGCGATGAGACGGGCCACGTAGCGACCAATTCTTCCAAGGCCATTGATGGCCACTCTTGTTTTTGCTGTCATAAGTTGTCTCCCTTAGTTGTTTTGTCGGCTTTTTTATGACAAAGCATGAGGAGTATTTTTGTAATAATAGAATTTATTTAGACAGGGAGTTTTGTGCGATGAAAACACGAACAAAAGAAGAGTGGCGCGATTTTATCATGAAGGAAAATGGAACGGAGCCTCCTTTTGAAAATGAATATTTTCAGCACTTTGAAGCAGGTATTTATGTGGATGCTTTGAGTGAAAAACCGCTTTTTGCTTCTTCTTTCAAGTTTGATGCAGGTTGTGGTTGGCCTAGCTTTTTTGTTCCTTTGGATGAAGATGAAATTATCTATCAGTGGGATTATTCAGGTGGACGACAGCGCATGGAAATTCGCTCAAAAACGTCAAAAAGTCATCTCGGTCATGTTTTTGATGATGGACCGCCTCCGACTTTCTTGCGCTATTGTTTGAATTCGGCGGCATTGAAATTTATTCCTGAGCAGAAAATTAAAAGAGAAGAAGAGTTTAAAAGTATTGTTTTAGCAGCAGGATGTTTTTGGGGTGTGCAAAAAAAACTTGATTCTCTTGAAGGAGTTGAGCGAACTTTGGTGGGGTATACTCAAGGGAGAAGGAGTTTTCCCACGTATGAAGAAGTCTGCAGGGGAAGTGATGATCATGTGGAGGCGGTACTTGTTTTTTATGATGAGAAAAAAATTGAGTTAGCGAAGCTGCTGGATTTTTTTTGGTCTATTCACAACCCGAGACAAAAAGATGGGCAAGGAGTTGATGTTGGGCGGCAGTATAGAAGTGGGATTTATTTTATGGATAAGGAGCAAGAGCAAATGATTAAAGAGAGTAAAAGTGGGGTGGAGCATTCAGAAAAAGTAGTGACTGAAATTTTACCGGCCAAAGCATTTTATTTTGCCGAGTCTTATCATCAAAAATATCTCGATAAAAAGATGTCTAGTCTTTGATGCAATAGAGCAAGGCGATATTATAAGGGCGGGTCTCGGATGCACTGGCAAACCCATAAGGACTACCAGTAAAAATCGATCTTCTATCAATTGTATTTTGCTTGCAAAAAGGGGTTTCGCTAGCAGCATCGTCATCAGTATTGCAAGGGTTATTGTAAGTATACATAGTGTGAGTGTGTGTCGCTAAAGTATCTTGCTGAAGTTGTCTTAAGGATGCTGGGTTAGGATTAATCCCTGCGCCGAGATCTAATCCTCGAACAAAACGTCCTCTTGCATCAGGTTTTACTGTGCCACTTACACCAATGGTACCATCGGCCAAGCTCCAACCCTCTGGGCATTCAAAGGAGGGGGAGGTGGAGAGAGTCGGATCATAGATGGGACCAACCGTTAGTTGTGGAATAATATTTGATGTTTCGCAATGATTAATATTAGGTGAAAAAGTTCCATCAAAAGCATCACAATTACTTTGCAGGGAGTTTAATGTATCAACATCATAGCAGTTAATAATGTTGTCTGTGGCATCAGTTTGAATGATGAGGGGAATTTTTTTGACAAAAAGATTTCCTCCAGTAGGGAAATGTTTTGTTTGAAAAGTGACGATAAAGTGGGCGTTTTTAAATCCTGCTCCTGTAAGAGTTGTATCTTCTTGTTTGATCCTCATTTCACTGATGGAAAGATCAGCGTAGTCACCTAATGAGAAGATAGAGTTTCCTGATGGCCGTCTAATTTCAGTGATCGTACTTCCTTCTCCTGAATTATTAGCATTGACTCCGTTAAAGGTTGCTGTGCAATTTGGCTCTGCAGAGAAGTATCCTTTATATTGTCGCAGGAAGGACTCAATATAAAAATCCGTGAGGAGGGAAGATGTTGTCTCATTTTGAAATTGAATGACTTGAGTTGTCAAAAGACCAAGAGAGCTTACTAGTCCAACGGTAATCAAGACATTGATAAAAGAGATTCCTTTTATGGAATTTAATTTGCGCAAGAAAGAAGTTATTTTATTCATATTTCTTTTCATTTTTTTCATATTTTACATTTTAAATTTTTATACAGTAGCGTAAGGCCGTTGTAGCGATTCTTACTTCATTGGCCGTTCCAGCAGGTTCAGTATCTTGAAAAGCAAAGCCAGAGACAATTCTCCGATGATTGTTTTTGCAAAAACCAGAATCATCTCCTTCTTCATTTCCTGTTCCATTGCAATTATTGTAATAAACATCTCTAAATTCATGAACATGATTAACAATGGATCCACTTTGTGAAGAGCCAAGAGCGCGATTATCATAATCGGCCTCAGGACCTATTGCTTTTCCAGCATTCATTCCTCGAACATAGCGCCCTCGCAAATCCAGGGGGGATTGAGTTCCATCTGCTTCAACCCATCCAGCAGGACAGTCTGTTCCATTGAATCCCATCACCATTCCTTGAGGAATAAAAGGATTAAGACCACAGGTTTCTGTTATTTGATCGTAAATAGAATCCATGGAAGCACAGATACTTTCATTAATGGCGTCACTTTCGGTATAGCAACTAGTAATATTTCCTGCTGCGGAAGCATAGACGAGCAAAGAAAATGAGCGAGTAATATTAGCGGGACCATACCCCTGTTTACTTGATCGCATAGAGCAGGTGATATTAACTTGCTTGGGGTTTTCGAGGTCTGTCGCATTTTGAGCGAGGGCCGTCATCGACTCAACAACAATATCACCAAACGCTCCTGTTGTTGTGCCGGGAGTGAAGTAAGTACTTGCATCAGAATTTCTAATAAGAGCAATATTTGAGGGTGCAGAAGAGTTGTTAATCTGGAGCCCATTCAGTGTTTGATTGCAGGATTGTTTGTTATTAAAGTGGTTGCTTATGACACGCAGGAAAAAAATATGATCACTACTATCATAAAAGCGCCTGGTTGCACTATTTTGAAATTCTCCTAGTTTAATAAAAGAAATAGCGGAAATCCCAAGAAGCACCGTTGAGACAAGAACTTCAATTAAGGTAAATCCACTTTTGTCTCTATTATTTTTTGTTTCTTTTATCATGGTAATTAGTCTTTTATGCAGTAAAGAAGATTAACGGTAAGGGGACTTGTTTCGGGATAAATGGTCTCAGGACTATGAGATGCTGAGTAAATTGTATTGGGGTAGCTCGTATAAGGATGGTTAGTTCTTCGCCCTGATTGACGGCAAAATGTTGATTGTTGACTAGAACCATTATCTTCACTGGAATCGCAGTAATTGTTGTAAATGGGATAAAAGCGATGATAGTGAACAGGGTAAGCACTAGAGGCAGTAGATCTAAGGCCTAGATTCAATTGATCGCGAGTTGAGTTTATTGCAACACCAATATTTTGGCCTCTGATATATCTTCCGCGAAGATCTGGAATGGTGCCAGGACTGCCATCTGCCAAGCTCCAGCCTGATGGGCAAGTGTTGAGGTTAAAAGCAGAAACCATTCCCGATGGAGGAATATCGGCAGCGGGTAAATCACATCGAAGTGTTCCATCATTATAAGTTCCGCCAATCATACTGCAGAAAGTTCGCACTGATGTTACAGTGGTTTGAGTGTTACATTCTTCAACTTGATTGGTAATATAATTTAAGTCCATGATAAAAGAGAAAGATTTTTGAACTTCATTTCCCGTGGTAGTTTTACCAAACAAAATATTTACATCAACAGATTTTATATTTTTGTTTTCATCAGAGTTACTAATGACTAACGAGACTCTTTCGATGAGGGCCTCGCCATACTTAAGAGGATTTGTAAAATCCCATTTAATACTTCCGTCGTTATTGCGTACAGTTAAAAGGTTGACAGAGGAAGTTGCTGGATTGAGAGTTGAAAAAGTTTGTCGGCAAGAATCTCTTTGAGCTAGGTGCGATTCCAGTTCTTTCATGAAAATTGTTTGATCGTATTTTTCAAGAGAACGTTTAATGGATTGGTTGCCTTGTTGATTAAGACTAATGGTGACCAGGGCCAAAAATCCACTAAGACTTACTCCAGCAAGAAGCTCAAGGAGACTATATCCATTTGAATTTTTTTAAAAGAAA
>CALDHR010000228.1 GCA_937898585.1 uncultured Oligoflexia bacterium | reverse complement strand
CCCCTTTTGAAAAAAATAAAAAGATAAAAGGAAGATTATATGGCCGTCGATTTAATGGAAATTTCAAAGTCTGGATTAATGAGTTCTTCTCAGCTACTTAAGACAACAGGACATAATGTCAGTAACGTCAACACTGAAGGATATTCTCGCCAAATGGCCCGCCAGGCATCATCGCGCCCCGTTCCCATGGGAAATGTGGTTTTAGGGTCGGGAAGTTATGTCAAATCAGTTGGGCGGATTCACAATGAATTTATAGAAAGAAAAATTAATCTTGCTTCCAGCGATCAGGCCTTTTTTGCTGAACGATATAAACAACTCTCTGTCTTAGATGAATTCTTTAATGAAATTAATTCAGAGGGTGTCGCCCAAATGATGAATAATTTCTTTAACTCTTTCAGGGAACTTTCAGCACAACCTGAAAATAAAAGTCTTCGTTCTCTTGTTCGCGATACGGCCGTCCTTATGATTCGAGAGTTTCACAACAAAACAGAACTACTCAATGACTCCATTGAAGATTACAATCGTATTTTCACTGAAAGCATCTCTGATGCCAATAGTCTTATGCACAATATTGGACAACTCAATGTCAAAATTTTAGAACTTGAGACGCAAAATGGAGAAACAGGAGATATGCGAGATGAGCGCGATCTCTATCTTCGAGAATTATCTACGATTATGGAAACTCATACCTATACTGATGAGCACGGTCATTTTATTGTTTCAAGCCCTGGTATTGGTGTTCTTGTTAGTGCTGCCGAAGTTCGTCCCTTTAATCTTGGTTACATGCCTGATGGTGAAGAGATGAAGGTGCTCTATCCCAACTCAAAAGATGTTTTCATGGAGAAAATTCAAGTAAGTGATGGACTTAAAAATGGAAAAATTGCCGCTGTTATTAAAACGAGAAAAGAAGAACTTGTTGAAATAAAAAGCGAGCTCAATGAACTTGCTTTTGCACTGGCCTCCATTGTTAACTCCATTCATGAAAAAGGTTATATCAATGCCAATGCTCCTCTGGATGAACAAGGTAATCCTATTGATAAAGAAAAATATACAGGCGTTTCTTTTTTTAAAATCCCTAAAAATATTTTTGAAGTCGCTGAAAAAATTGAACTCAGTGATGAAATAAAATCCAGTAGTGATTATATTTCAACCGCCTCAAATATTAATAAGCCAGGAGACAACTCTGTTGCCTTGGCCATTTCAAAGCTCTCTCATACAAAAATATTAAATGGCAGTACAAAAACACTTGAAGAGAAATATCTTGAGATGGTGGGAAAACTTTCTTTATCAACTTCGAAAGCAAAGATGGATATGGAGCAAAATGAAGGGCTTCTCGCTCAGTTTAATGCCATAAAACAGAGAATTTCCGGAGTCAGTTTAGATGAAGAGACATCTAACCTTATTCGTTTTCAACATGCCTATGATGCCTCTGCGAGGGTTATGAGAGCAGCACAGGAGACGATGGATACTGTTCTCAATATAAAAAAATAACGAGGATTGAGTCATGACAAGAGTTTCAGAAAACAGTAATACGGCCTCAGTTGCTTATTCTTTAAATAAAAGCCGGCAAAGATTAGAAGATTTACAACTTAAAGGATCTACCCTTAAAAGAATTGTTAAACCAAGTGATGATCCTGTGGCCAATATTAAAACAATTCAATATAAAACAGATACAAAAGATCTTGATCAATATCGAAAAAACATTAACTTCTCCACAACGATTCTCGACTTCACAGAAAATGCCTTAACAGAGGCAAGTGAAATCCTTCTCAAATCAAAAGAAATTGCCATTCAACAATCTTCTGAGATTTATAATCCAGAAGTAAGAAATAGTGTTGCCGAAGAAATTAAACAAATGAAAAATCAGCTTACCGGCATTGCCAATAGACGTCTTGGTAATCGTTATATTTTTGGTGGTCATAAAACACTTGCACGCCCTTATGATCAAGAAGGTGCCTATAGTGGTGACCTTGGTATTATTTATCTCGAAGTTTTTAACGATTTTTATCTTCCTGTTAATGTTCCAGGGGTTGAGGTTTTTACTTTAAAGAAAAAATCAGGTTTGGAGAATGTCGAAAGCTTTAAAGGTGTTAAGCAGACTAAAGGCGAAGATATGCTCATGGATCACAATCATTTAAAAGAGGATAAAAACATTCTAGATGATCGCAAAACCATGTTCGACTTATTGAATTCTCTTGAAATGGGTCTGCGAAGTAATAATGTCGATTTGATTCAAACAATCCTTGAAGATTTAGATGATGCCATCGATCAAATTATCACTATTCGCACACAAATAGGTTCTTCGTTAAATACAGTTGAATCTACAGCAAAAATGATTGATGATAAGAAAATCTTTAACGTCAAAAATCGAAGTGAATTAGAAGATGCTGATGTTGCTGAATTAATGTCTGAAATTCAAAGACAAAATGTTGCTCTCGAGGCCGCCTATAAAACGAGTTCTCAAATATTAGACAAACGATTGCTTAACTTCTTGCGCTAATTTTTCTCTCATAGAGATCTTTTTGCTTGAGTTCTAAATTCGTTCAATATATACCACTTTTAGTGGCCTTAAGGCGTCCGCAGTTAGTTAGAGGAATGACTATGCTAGTACTGACAAGGAAGATCGGGGAAAGTATTGCAATTGATGACAATATCAAGATTGTCGTCGTGCAAATCAAAGGCAAACAAGTCCGCTTAGGTATTCAAGCGCCCAAAGATACGAAAATTCACCGCGAAGAGGTCTATCAGGCCATTCAGGAGCAAAATCAGATGGCCTCTGAAGCGAGACCTGAGGACATTGAAGAATTTCGTCATAAAATCACCACAGAGCTCTCTGAGAATTAAATTCATTCTTGCATTTCTTATTCAATGGCCGGTAACATCTTATTTACGGGTCTAGTGTGGCCCTTTGTAGTGGAGGTTAGTAGGCCGTGAAAGTATCAACAAGTCGCTTTGGTGAATTATTTGTAGAAAAGGCCGATCTTATTCATTTTCCTGAAGGGATTTTGGGGTTTGAGCAATTAAAAAAATTCTTTATCGTTGATCCAGGCGATCAAACTTATATTATGTGGCTTCAGTCTACAGACACTCCCCATGTGGCCTTTCCTATTATTGAACCGAGCTTTTTCATCCAGGCGCACGAGTCCAAGCTTCTACCTTCTGAGATGAACTCGCTTAAGTTAGAGTCTCTGCAAGACGCAAAGATTTTTTGTATTTTAACTATTCCTCAAGATATCACTCAGATGACGGCCAATCTTAAGGCCCCTATTGTCATCAATAATCAACTTAAAGTGGGCAAGCAAATTGTTCTTCAAGATAATAAGTTGGCGGTAAGACATGAGATTTATCTAGAGATGAAGAAAAAATTAGTTCAATTGCGCCCCGCAGCAGAAGAAGAGAATGTTCAAACCCTTCCCCTTCAAGAAGAAAAACCTTCTACAGAAAAAAAGTCAGCTTCTAAGCGACCTCGTCGTGATTTAGAAGAGCTCATTTAAGGTTGTCTCACCTGCTGTTTGAGAAATATTGAGGTAAACTCTCGCTTCACTCGAATGAGGATTTCTTTCTAGGATTTTTTCCCACTCTGTTTGTGCTTCAATGACTCTTCCTTGCGAAAAATGCAAAATTCCCAGGGCCATACGCACCTCATCGCTATCGGGAAAATCATTTTTGGCCTTTTTGAGTTCATAGAGTCCTTTACTCATCATGCCTTTTTGGACATAAACCTTCGCCAGTTTAATACGCGCCTCCACTAAAGTGGCATCAAGGGTCAAGACTTTCAGGTATTCACGCATAGCATCATCTAACTGTTCATAGAGAAGATACATCTCCGCTAATTCCAAGTGCTTTAAAGCAAATTTCCGTTTGAGATGCGTATCTCCCATAAGATGTTCTGAGGGAGAAAGTTCTACTTTTCCCTTGGCCGCCTGATAAACTTTTTTTGCGGCCCCATAATGGCCCACATCATTGTAGAGAACCGAGAGAGCAATGGAAGCATCTGTGTGATTGGGGTTAATTTGCAAGGCGGCCTGAAAGGCCTTTTGTGCTTTTTTAAGATTTGAGCTGTGAAAAAAGAGGTTACCCAACTGATAATAATAATCGGCCTCATTGGGAAACTTACGCGTTAAATAAAGCAAGATGGCCTCACTTTTCGCAAGTTCTCCTTCTTGTTGGAGTCTCATGGCCTGTTCTAAAAGAGTGGATCCTTGTTTATTCATTCCTTTAGTATAGCTTATATTTTTTAAATTGTTGAACAGCGCTTTTTAATTTTTTGAATTTCTTTAGAAGTAGAAAATTCCCCTGTAGGAAAATTCAGACACTCTTCTTTCTTTTTATCTTGATAAAGAGACTTCAGTGCTCCAAGAATGGCCTCTTTACTCTGGGGGAAATTTTTATAAATGGTGTTGTAACGATAGAAAGCAGCGTCATAGACCTCTGTGTTGTAATAAAAATTGGCCACATAAAATTCTTTTTTTTGCAAAAGATCTTTGAGTTCATTACATCGCTCTTCCGCCTCGATGGCATACTTGCCTTTGGGGTAGAGGGCCTGAATTTCTCTAAAAAATCTTATGGCATCATGAGCACTGCTTAAATCGCGGTCATGTGTACTAGGTAGCTGCTTGTAATAAGACTGGGCGATTTGATAGATGACGTATTCCATACGCTCAAAACGAGGATGGAGATCGCGAAACATGAGATAATTGGCCGCCGCCTCGGCATAATTTCCTTGTAAAAAGAGGATCTCTGCCAAAAGAAAGTCGGCCTGAGCGGCATAAACACTGTAGGGATGATGGGTTTTAATGGTGTGTAGTTTTTCTGTGGCCAATAAAAAGCGCTCGGCCTTAATAAACTGTTCTGACTCTCGATAAAGCACCTCGGCCTCTGTTACTCCTTCAGGCCTTTGAGTAGCACAAGAAATTAAGAGAAAAAGCAAGGCCAATAAACGACATATATGCATCATGACTATTCCAAGGAAAAGAATGAACGGTTGGGTTGTTCTATGCGAGCTCTATTTAATTGTAAAGAGCTGCTAGGAACCCATCCTTTTACTCCATTGGAACTCAGAGCTAAAGAAAAAGATCCACTTTCTTTTAAAATAAAAACTTCTTCTTGAAATGTAGGCACTCTCAGACGAAGAAGCTCATCTTCTAATGACTCTCCTGCAAAATAAAAAGAAGGGCCTGTGAGAAAAGAAACTTCCTCCTTGAGGATGGCCATTTTAGTTTGCTGACTTTGAAAAATGACAAAAAAAGTGAGAGATCCCCATAAAAGAAGAGACAGGCAGAGAGAAGCAAAGAAAGAAAATTTCTTAACTCGGCACATCAAAAGAGTCGATATAAGGAAACAAGAAAAAAGCGTTAAAAAAATGCGATGAGGATGAAAAAAAAACTCTTTTAAAAAATCAAATTGTAGCTGTTGTAAATAAAGAGTTAAATAAGAGGCATAAGAGAGTTTATCCATCATAAAATAAGTATGGCCATCTTTTAGATATTTGTTAACGAAATTCGACTTTCAGTCGAAAAATATGATATGCCGTTTGTAATCTTTACATCAGGGATTTTATGTTTTTATTGAGAAATGCTGTCCCAGAAGATATTAACGATATCTTTGAGCTTGCCCAATTGGCCAATTTTATCAATCTACCCGCTGATCGCAATGAACTCACTGACATTATCAAATCCTCTCTAGAATCCTTTCGTGCTCCTAAAAATCCTCTCTGGAAAAATCATTATTTATTTGTTGTTGAAGATCTCAAAGAAAGAAAAGTTATCGGCACCTCTCTTATTCATGCTCAACATGGAACAAAACTCTCACCTCACTATTTTCTCAAAGTCTCAAAAGAAGACCGCTTTAGCAAAACCCTCAATACGGGAATGGTTCATGGAACGCTTAAACTTGGCCTTGAAATGGATGGGCCCACTGAAATTGGGGCACTGGTTCTTCATCCAAGCTATCGCGCCCACGCTCAAAAAATTGGAAAGCAACTCTCTTTTGTTCGCTTTCTTTACATGAGTCTCTATCCAGAACGTTTTAAAAAAGAAGTTCACTCAGAACTTCTGCCTCCTTTTGATCAAGAAGGAAACTCTCCTCTTTGGGAGGCCATAGGGCGAAAATTTACCAATATGGATTACCGCGAAGCAGATAAATTAAGCCAAGAAAATAAAGAATTTATCCTCTCTCTTTTTCCCCTCAAGCTCATCTATATTACTCTCCTTCCCATTGAAGCGCGCAATTCTGTGGGCAATGTTGGTCAAGAGACACTTCCTGTAAAAAAAATGCTGGAGCAAGTAGGCTTTACTTATATTCAAGAAGTTGATCCTTTTGATGGAGGACCTCATTACCGTTGTAAACTCTCTGAAATCAAACCCATTAAAGAAAAAAAAGAAGGCACTCTTCTTATTTCAGATAAGAATAAAGAAGTGGACAAAGGCGATGATTATCTTGTTAATCTTCCTTCCCAAAAATATCTTTTTGCTGCAATGAAAATAAAAAATGAACAAGAAAAAAGAGAGGTCTCTATTGATTCTTCTCTTGCTAAAGACTTAATGCTCAATCAAGAAGAAAAAAAAGTGACTCTCATTCCTCTCTCTTAAAAAGGATTATCCTATGACAGAACATACACCGATACATCTACCTTCTAGCTTTTATGAGCAATCTTTTCATTACCTCAATTCTTCAGAAACGGCAGATGAACATTTTGAAAAACACTCTCCTGCCAATTTGGCCCAAAAATTATGGACAATGGATATCCTCTACTCTCACCTTGCACCAGTTGTTGAGTCGGCCCAAAAAGGATTTTCTCTTTGGAAAAAAACAGCTCTCAGTGAACGCATCAATTGTCTGAAAAAATACCAAGAAAATATTCGCGCTCGCAAAGATCTTTTGGCCCAAACGATCTCACTGGAAACGGGAAAGCCTCTTTGGGAGACAAAGGGCGAAGTTGATGCTGTTATTGCCAAAGTTGATATCACCATTAATGAATCTCTAAAACGAGTCTCTCCCTATCAACTCGGTGAACTCCTTCCGGCCACCACCGGTGAAGTTTTTTTTCGCCCTATTGGTCCTTCTCTTATTATTGGCCCTTTTAATTTTCCCTGCCATCTGGCCAATGGACAAATTGTGAGTGCTCTTCTTACAGGTTGCAGTATTATTTTTAAGCCTTCGGAAAAAACGGCACAGAGCGGTCATATTATGATGGAGGCCCTCGCTGAGGCCAATTTTCCCTCTGGTGTTGTTAACCTTATTCAGGGAAGTGGAGAGGTGGCCAAAAGACTCCTCCAGTATAGCGAAATTAAAGGAGTCTTTTTTACAGGATCAAAAGAAGTAGGTGTTAATATTCTCAGTCAAACTTATAGTGATCTTTCAAAATTGGTGGCCCTTGAGATGGGAGGAAAGAACTGCACTATTTTGCATGAAAGTGCTTCTACGGAATTGGCCCTCTATGAAATTCTCAAGGCCAGTTATCTCACGACAGGTCAGCGTTGTACATGTACCTCAGTGGTGGCCATTCATCGCAGTTTAGTGGATAGTTTTATGGAAAAATTTCACCAGCTGGCAAAAAAAATTATTATTGATCATCCCATTATTCACGAAAAAACTCCGTTTATGGGGCCTCTTATTGATGAGAAAAGCGTTGAAAAATACCTACTCTATATGGGGATGGCCAAACGAGAGGGGCTTGAAGAAGTTATGCGCGGCAAGCATTTAGAAGATAAACCTTTTAAAGGACACTATGTCTCTCCTTCTATTCACTATGTTGAAAAAAGTGAGAATAAATCGCTCTTTCTCAAAAGTGAAATTTTTGGTCCAAGTTGCACCTTTGTGGCCTATGACGATATTGAAGAGGCCATCAGTATTGCCAACGACAGCGATTATGGTTTGGCCTTTTCTATTTTTTGCAAAGAAGAAACTCTCTTTAAAAAATGCCAGCAAGAAATTGATGCAGGACTTATCAATTGGAATAGAACCACTATTGGCTCCAGCTCTAAGCTTCCTTTTGGCGGTGTCAAAGGATCGGGCAACTATCGCCCAGCAGGGATTTCCATGATTGATAGCACGACTTATCCTGTGAGCTCTCTTCTCGTTAATGGCGAAATGAAAATAGAAAAACCCGTTGGTCTAGGAGATTGAAATGAGTAACAAAAAAGTGCTTTATCATTTTATGAGTGATGATCTTCAACATGAAGTCTATGAAATAAAGAACCTCCATGTGCAATCAGATAATCCCTCTGATATCTATCAATGGTATTACCACAATAAAAAAGAAGATAAGCTTCTTCCTCTTAGCTTTTCATCCATGAAGGAAAATTACCGAGAATTCAAAGAAGCTTCTCTTTTATTTGATGACACGAAAGGAGTCTTTAAACTTCTTCACGGAACAGAGATTTCTCTTCAAAGAGATATTTAATAACGCCGCTTATTAACAAGAGTCCCCTTTGAGGCCTTATCTGCAAAAAACTCATCAGAAGATTCCACTACATCAAATTTTTTCTCGCTTTCATAGAGGGCCAGAATCTGTTTAAACTTTAATTTTCGCTGAATCATCTGCCCTTTCTTTTGCTCTAAAAGAAAAAAATCCACATTGGAAGTGGACTCATCTCCCTCTTTTTTCATACTCTCTTTGAGCCTTCTGGCCTCTTCATCATCGAGATAATTTCCCGAGGCCACCGCTAATTTGGCGCTCTCCATAGAGAGATCAACTTTCTCTGGGTCAATTTCAGGAACAAGAGCAATCTTTTTTTCTTCCGCTGCTTTCTGCTCTTTTTCTTGATTTTGCCCTTCCGCTTCTTCTTCAGGAACCTCGACGAGTCCCTTTTTTTTGAAGTCCTGGGCAATCATACTAGACAGAGAAATGCGCTCTTCATCCTTAATGGACTTACTCATGGTGGAAATCAGCGAAGGTGTCACCACCCGCATAATTTTTAAGACAGCATTGCTAATGTCCATGACTCCCTCCTTCAAAGGGCGCTCGCATACATATTAGACCAATAGACTCCATTATACCCTTATCTCTCACCAGCGGCCACGCTCACCACATTTCAAGAACTTAGAAGGACACTTTTGATAAAAAAAATCTTTACAAAGGAAAAATTGAGATCTATAAATGGCACCGTTTTCATCTAATGGGGAGTAGCGCAGTTGGTTAGCGCAGTAGACTGTTAATCTATTGGTCGAGAGTTCGAGTCTCTCCTTCCCAGCCATTTTAACCCTTTGATTTTATTGACTTTTTAGTCTCTAAGCTCAAAGGGTTTTTTTATGCCATCATGGTGGTAAATTCATCAATAAATTTCATTTTATTCTTCTTTAAGGCCAGCGCTTTTCCCAAAGAAACCACTTCTTCAAGCTTTTTGTCATTGTCTCCCAACGCCACCAAAAGGCGCCCATAGAGAAGATATCCTTCAAGAGAGAACTCTTCAATGCGCTCCACAAGAGACAGCGCTCTTTGAAATTGGCCTTCTTTAAATAAAAGCGTTGCAAGGCCTGCTAGAGCAAAGTCATCATGGGGGTCAAAATCTAGCACCTTTTCAAACATCTCTTTTCTTTTCTTCATTTCCTCCTCTTCATTGGAAACAGAAGAATTTTTCTTTCCTCCCATCTCTAAAGAAATGGCCTGAGCGCGATACTCTTCGGCCTTCTCTTTATCGCCAAGCTCTATGTAAAGACGCGAGAGGTTTGTAAAAAACATAACGACACGAGGAAATTTCCTTGAGACTTCTTCGAGGTAGGCAATAGAGCTCTTAATTCCTTCGAGGCGGTGTTTGATAACGCCCATCACTTCCATGGCCTCAAAATGCTGAGGATCTAAAAAAAGGGCCGAAGAAAGCAAATGAAAGGCCTCTTTATCTTTAAGAGAAGAAGAGTCAAAATTGATGAGCTCTAAGGCACGAAAATACAGCGTATCACTCCAAAAGCGCTCTTGCCGGCATTCTTTGAGTAAGTCTTCTAGTAAAAAGACTTGGCCCCCTTCAATTTCTTTTCCTTCAAGGCGAAGATCGCGAAAGAGCTCAATAATAAAAAACCAATCTCCATCCCTTTTAAACGCATAAAGAACACGTCTAATAGAGCGAGAAGGTGCAGGAGGAGGTTTAGATCCTTCTTTTTTTAGCAAGGCAATTCGATAAGGAACGTCTCGCCCTAAGAGCTGCTTGGAGACTACTTCTTTTCCCAAAAAGCATCCCTTCCCTTCATCAAAGGCCCAAAAGAGAAGAGGTGATTCTACTAAAAAAGGATAACCAAGATGAAAGAAGGGAAGAAATTCTGGCGCTTCTTCTTCATCGGAAGAAGAAAAAAGCTCTATAGGCAGAGAGTAGAAAAAACCACTGTGTTTTTTGATAGAGGGCCCATAGCGAAAAGAGAAGAGACATGCTTGCAAAAGAAAAGAGACATCTTCGGCAATAACAAATTTTTCTAGTTCTTTTTGAAGATCGCCTTCTTGCTCTTTTTCTATCAAGAGAAAAAAAAGATCTTCTCTTTCTTTGATGACATGAAAAGAAAAAAGAATTTTTCCCCCAAGATTGAGTAAGGCCGCTGGTTTTATTTCACCTTCTTTCATGGGTAAAAGAGAGACAGTGAGGCGACCTTCTAAAAAAGAGAGGGCGTCCTTACCTGCCACTGATAAAAGGGAAAAATTTTGCTGCAAAGAGAAAATTCCCCCTTTAAGGAAGAACTCTTGTAATTCATTTTGTAATTTTTTTTTCATAATGAAAAAGATTCGCCGCAGCCACAGCTGCTTTTGGCATTGGGATTATTAAAGACAAAACCGCGTCCTTGAAGCCCATCTTTAAAATCCAAAAGCAACCCTTTTAGATAGATGGCCGATTTGGGGTCAATGAGAATATCGCGCTCATCGCGTGTAAAAATATAATCATTTTCTTTTGCCTCTGAAAAATCAACTTTATAAGATAGACCAGAACAACCACCACCGACAACAGCGAGGCGAACGCCTTGTCTTTTTATTTCCGCTTTTGATTCTTCTGCTTTTTGCTCTTCTTCGTGAAAAACGCGAAGGATTTCTTTCCAGGCCAAATCAGTTATATTGATAATTTCATTTTCCATTGAAAACCTCTCCCTTATTCATTTTCAGTAGAGATTAAAGGAAAAATTCATTTTAGGGAACCCATACTCGCTCAGAGATCCCTTGCTTTTTATCGAGAAAACGCGCCAAGACAAAGAAAAGATCAGAAAGGCGGTTGATGTAATGAAGGGCCAAGGGAGGAAGAGAATCTGCCTCTTCTCCTTGCAGCGCCACCATTTGCCGCTCTACTTTTCGCGTTATCACTCTGGCCCAATGAGCATCGTTAGCGGGAGTTGAGCTTCCAGGCAGAATAAAATTTTTGAGAGGAGGAAGCTCTTTATCCCATTCATCCATCGCCTTTTCTAGTTCCTCTACATCTTCCTTCATGAGAAAACTCAGCTTAAGGGAAGACCAGTTGGCGGGAGTGGTGGCCAAAAAGGAGCCCAGTTTAAAAAGATTTGATTGAATTTTGTCTAAGAGTTGTCGCTCTCCTTCGCTTTTTTTTGCTGAATCTAGGGCCGTAAGAAGAAACCCAAGGGCGACGTTTAATTCATCAATGGAACCATAACATTCAAGGCGGTGATGATTTTTTTTGACTCTCTCGCCACTAAAAAGAGAACTCTCACCTTTGTCACCTGTTTTGGTATAAATTTTCAACGACGCCCTCGCTTGATGGTGTTCCAAAAAATTAAGAGTAACAGAGTCAAAAGAAAAAGTCCTCCCCCTAAAGGAGTAAGTCTGCCAAAGGATGAATATCCCAAATATTTAAGAAGCATTCCACCTGGGAATAAAACTAAAGAGATAAAAAAGCTCAATCTAAAAAGAAGCGGAAAAAAAAGAATCTTGCTGGCGGCGCAGAAATGAAGAATCAAGACAAAAAGTGAATTGAACTTTAAAAAAGAGAGTCCTTGATAAAAGGGATGTGTCCGCTGCCAATGAAGACCGTGAAAAGCATAAAGCTCTAAAAGAAAGGCCGTTAAGTAAAGAACTAAAAGAAGCAAAACAGACCATTTTGAACTTTTCATTTTTAATGAATTCTCCTCAATTACGTTGATATATTTTTTGAATTAAAATTTTGCTTCAATGACAGCAGCTTTTTCCTCCAGAGGAAAAAAAGCTGTAATAGCGAAAGGCCAACGTCATAACCCCTAATAGAATAAAGAGAAGTCCCATGATTTGCGGAGAACGAGAAACAAGAGGAAAGAGAAGTTTCTTAAGAGGTCTAATGGCCAATAGCATGGCCGGCAATGTTCCCAGCCAAAAACTAAAGAGGGCCAGCGCCCCCATCATAGGCCTATGAAAACTCATCACCACAAAAACAACTCCGTACAAAAGACCACAGGGAAGAAAAACAGAGAAAAGGCCAACCATAAATGATTTTTGACTACCCTTTAATTTTGATCGGTAGATCTTCTGCCCTAAACGATGAAAAAAGACAGAAACATTTATCTTTTTCAAAAAATCAAACTTCAAGCTTAACTTCAGTTTTATAAAAGGACGAAGACCTAAAAGAATGAGCGTCATTCCTAAAATAAGAAAAGCATATGAAGAGATTTTCTGCGATATATTTTCAATTAATCCTTTCCCTAACATTCCGGCCAAAAGCCCCACTCCAAGATAGCCAATGAGTCGTCCTATTTGATAGAGAATATTCTCTCGCCAGCTGTGGGCCACAGCTAACACGAGCCCCCCGCACATTCCTAAACAGTGAAGACTTCCAAAAAGCCCCGCTAGAAAGGTGACCAGCAGTAAAGATAATCCTGAGGCCTGCTGCACTTCAAAAGGAAAATCAAAATATTGAATTTTTTCTAATAGCTCATTCATAAGGTCCTATGAGAGTGACTTCTTTTGTTAAAATAAGAACTCCTTTTTCATGAGGTTTTCCATTATAAATTTCTAACGACAATATTCTCTTTCCATTCTTAAGAAAAGAAGAAGGAAACTTGAAAAAAAGATGCGCTATTTTTTTTCGTCCCGCATCCATAGAAAAAGGAATTCGAGGAGTCACTAAGCGCAGACCTTCTTTTTGAAATTTATCAGGCACTGTAAAATAAAGATCGTAGTGTTCTTTCCCGTTATAGTGAAACTCAACTTTATAGTGATTTAAAACATCTTTGGTGGCCTCGACGACACTAAAGGGTGTATTGCTTCCGCGCAGAAGTATGACAGAGAGTTTATTGGTAGAATTCAAAGTGAAGAGAAAAATTCCCACAAAAAAGAGAAGAGCACTTCCATAAATAAGAACACGAGGAGAAAAAAGTGTCGTTGTTCCTCCCGCGAGTTCTTTTTCGCTAGAATAACGAATAAGCCCTTTTGGTTTTTTCACCTTCTCCATAATAGTGTCACAAGCATCAATACAGGCCGTACACGCAATACACTCCATTTGAGTTCCGCGGCGAATATCAACTCCTGTGGGACAAACTTTCACACACCAGTGACAGTTAATACAATCACCTTCATCTTCTTTTTTGACATCAGTATTGCGCCTTGGCTCGCCTCTTTTGGCATCATAAGCAACCACAAGAGAATTTTCATCCATCATCACACTTTGAAAGCGACCATAAGGGCAAGCAATAAGGCAAAACTGTTCGCGAAACCAACCAAAATCAAAGAGAATAATTCCCGTCACTCCTAGCATCGTTAAAAAGCTTGTCCAATGCTCAAGAGGATCGGCCGTCACCATATGAAGAAGATTTCTTGCTCCTACAAAATAGCCCAAAAAAGAGTGAGAAATGATTAAAGAAACTAAAAGAAAAAGAAGCCACTTAAGGGCCTTGATAAAAAATTTGCGCCCTCCCATTTTTTCTTTGTCCAGACTTCGCCTATGACGAGCATGGCCTTCTACTAAACGTTCAATCTGAAAAAAAATTGTATGAATAAAGACTGTCTGAGGACAGGCCCATCCACACCAAACTCTCCCTAAAATTGACGTCACAAGACCAATAAAAAAAATAAAAGAGAGTAAAACAAAGGCCAAAAGAGGGACGTCATGTCCCCAAAAACTCGTCCCAAAAAAAACAAATTCTCGCTCAATAATATTAAAAAGAAGAACTTGCTTTCCATTAAAATTAACCCAAGGAATCACAAGATAGATGACAATGAGAAACCAATAAACTGTCAGCCTCGCGTTTTTCCATTTCCCATGAACATCTTCCGGATAAAGATAAATTCTCTTCCCATTTTCATCCGTGGTGGCCAAACGCTCATCATGAAGATCATTAATATTTTTTGTCACTCTTCTTTACTCACTTGGTAATGTTCTAGGTTCTGGCAATCTCTCTGAAGGAAAAAACTCTCCTTGAGGAATCTTTGGATTTACCTGCTCACGCCCCTGAATAGTCATAACATAACTAATAACAGCGTAAACTTCATCTTCAGAGAGTTTATCGGCCCATGCTGGCATCCCTGCTGCGGGTGCTCCCATTAAAACAAAAGGATAAACTGTCTCAGGTGTTCCCTCTGAATACATCCAGTAACCATCTGTTAAATTTGGCCCAATATATCCCTCGGCATTAGGACCGTGGCAAGGAGTGCAGTTTTGCACAAAAAGTTTTTCACCAAAATCTACCATTTCAGGTGTCTGAGAGATACTGGCATAGACTTCTGGTTTAAAAATGGCCAGTTCTTTGAAATAGTTATGTTGAAGTTTTTTAATTTCTTTAACATCCATATTGTAACTGTCATTTAAACTAGGACCATTCATAAAGACAAAGTAAATAAAGTAGGGAATAGAAAATAAAATCGCCCCCCAAAAAGTCACAAGCCACCATCTTGGCAAAGGATAATCTAATTCTTGGATTCCATCATAGTTATGATCCAAAAGAAGTGCTTTATCTTCTTCACTCAATTGGTTGTCATTATGATCTGTCTTATTGTCGTCATTCATCTTTTTTGTCCTTTTTCCAAGGGGATATTGGCCATTTCATCATAAACTTTTGCTGAGTTTTTGCGAAAAATCCAAAGACAGGCCCCTACAAAAACAGCGATAAAAATAAAAAGAGCAAAAATCTGCGGCCATAGATTTGTTGCTTGAGTTAAAACTTCAGATTTCATTCTTCGGCCTCCAGATTTTCTTCTGTAAATTGAAATTCTGTTGATTCTCCTGCATCAACTCCTAGTCTTTGCAAGTAAGCGATGAGGGCCACAATTTCTTTATCCTGAATAGAGGCATCAACTCCTGTCTCTGTAAGCATATAAGAGACTGATTCGGCCTGCTCTTTTGCATCGGCCACTGCATTTTGAATTTCTTCATCACTGTAGGGAACTCCCACTTTTCGTAGGGCCGTTAATTTTTCAGGAAGAATCTCAAAATCAATTTCTCTATAAATAAGCCAATCATAGACAGGCATAATAGAGCCAGGAGTCATTTCGCGAGGATCAATCATATGGCGGTAATGCCACATATTGGGGTATTTTCCGCCGATACGCGCAAGATCTGGTCCTGTACGACGCGATCCCCATTGAAAAGGATGATCATAGACATACTCTGCGGCCGTTGATCGTTTCCCGTAGCGCATTGTCTCGTGAGGCATGGGCCGAATCATTTGCGAATGACAGTAAAAACATCCTTCCCTCGTATAAATATCGCGCCCTGCTTGCTCTAAGGCCGTGAGAGGTTTTATATCGGGATTTTCTTCAATGAAATGATTAGATAAAAGACCGGGGAGAATTTCTATCGCACTTCCCACTAAAATAGCGATAACCACTAATACAGAAAAAATGGCCGGTAACCCTTCCAGCTTTCGATGGCCTTGCGTTGCTTCATGTTTTTGAGCATGAAGGGCCGGTGCTTGAAACTCTTCTGGTTTAACTTTTTTCGGAGCACCTTGGATTGTTTTATAAAAGTTATACATCATAATAAGAAATGATGTCAGAACAAGAACGCCTCCAAAGGCACGAATCCAATACATGGGAACAATGCGAATAACTGTCTCTACAAAATTAGGATAAACAAGCATTCCCGTCGTCTGATCAATGGCACGCCACATAAGTCCTTGTGTAACACCTGCAACCCACATGGAGACAATATAAAAAAGAAGACCGATGGTGGCCGTCCAAAAATGTAAATGCCCGAGCTTTTGCGAGTAGAGTTTTGTTTTCCAAAGGTAGGGAATAAGATAATAAAAAATCCCCGCCACCATAAAATAATTCCATCCAATTGTCCCACTGTGAACATGACCGACAATCCAACTAGTAAAATGAGCAAGAGAGTTCACAGATTTAATGGAAAGAAGAGGCCCTTCAAAAGTAGACATCCCGTAGAAGGTCAAGGCGGTGGCCAAAAACTTAAGCGTATGATCCGTTCTCAAACGATGCCAAACACCGCGAATTGTGAGGAGTCCATTAATCATCCCTCCCCAGCTGGGGGCCCAAAGAGAAATACTAAAGACAACTCCCAGCGTCTGAACCCATTCAGGAAGAGCACTGTAGAGAAGATGATGAGGGCCGGCCCAAATATAGAGAAAAACTAATGACCAAAAATGAATAATTGAGAGGCGATAACTGTAAATCGGACGGTTAGCGGCCTTAGGAACAAAATAATACATCAAACCTAAAAAAGGTGTCGTCAAAAAGAAGGCCACCGCATTGTGCCCGTACCACCACTGAACAAGAGCATCTTGAACACCAGCATAGATAGAATAACTTTTTGTCCAACTCACAGGAATGGCCAAAGAGTTCACAATATGGAGAACGGCGACAGTGACAATAGTGGCAATATAAAACCAGATGGCCACATAGATGTGTTTTTCACGTCGTTTAAAAAGAGTTCCAAAGAAGTTAACGGCAAAAACCACCCAAACAATGGTGATCATAATGCCAATAGGCCACTCAAGTTCGGCGTATTCTTTGCTTCGACTGAGGCCCATGGGCAAGGTGATGGCGGCACAGACAATAATAAGCTGCCATCCCCAAAAATGAATGCGGCCCAAAGTATCGTTAAACATGCGGCATTTTAAAAGCCTTTGCATGGAGTGATAAATACCGGCAAAGAAACCATTTCCTGCAAAAGCAAAAATGGCCGCATTGGTGTGAAGAGGGCGAAGGCGACCAAAAGTAAGCCATTCAATACCAAAGTTTAGTCTCCAGTCGGCCAATTGAAAGGCCACGAGAACTCCCAGAAACATGGCCACCGCACCCCAAATTAACGTTGCTGTAACAAACAATTTAGTGACATCATCATCATAAGAAAATGTCTCCAAATGTTGCTGCTGACTTTCGCTCTTTTCATTCATCATCAGTAGTCCTCATTTTATGATTAAACTTATTTATTTTTTTCGCCTCTAGAAAAATACTCATTGAAGGAGAGTCCAACTCATCATACTGACCATTTTTGACACTCCAAAAAAATCCCAAGGCAAAGAAAATGGCCAACAAAAGAGAGATGGGAAGTAGGATTAAAACAACACTCATAAATTTTTCCTGGCAAAAAAAAGTGTATAGGAAAAAACACTTAATGCCTGAATGGGCATAAAAATAGCGGCCCATAACGGATTTACTTTTCCCAAAAGAGCAAAGCTCACTCCTAAGATGTTATAAAAAAGAGAAAAGAATGTATTTATTTTTATGAGTTGTATTGTTTTTTTTGCATGAATAAAAATTTCACCAATGGGTCTGACTCCCGCTTTTGTTAAATAAATATCAGCGGCCTGAATTCCTGCATAAAGCCCTCCGCTTACCACAATTCCCACATCACTGGCCTGTAATGCCAAAGCATCATTAGCACCGTCACCTATCATGACGGTATTGTTAAAAGATTGAATCATTTCTTTTTTTTCAAAAGGACTAAGAGAAGAAAAAATTCTCTTCTTTTGAATGCTTAATTCCTCTCCTAGATATTTTACACTCTGCGAGCGGTCTCCTGAGAGAATAAAAAGGTTCATCTTTATTTTTTGCAAGAAAGAAATGACTTCATGGGCCTGTGGTCGTATTTTATCACTTAAGATAATACTACAGACAAATTTTTTATTTTTAAGCAAAACAATTTTTGAATAATAGAAATTTTTATTAGCTTTATCAAACGAAGCGGCCTGAAGTTCATAAAAATCTTCGCCTATCCTTCCTTCAACACCAAGACCTGGAATTTCCTTTATATCCTCTATCAAAAGTCTTTCGTCTTTTTTAATATTACTGCGTCCAATATCATCTTTTAAGGCAAGAGCAACAACATGATGAGAGTTCTCTTCTAGGCCTAAAATAATTTTTTTTATTTCAGGAGAACTCTCTCCTTCCCATTTACTAACAGCAATTTGGCCGAAAGTAAGTGTTCCTGTTTTATCAAAAAAAACATTTTTTGCTTCACTCAATTTCTGCAGGGCCATATCACTTTTGACGATGATACCTTTTTTTAATGCCCCTTTTAGAGAAAGAATCATCGAGAGAGGAACGGCCAATCCTAAAGCACAAGGGCAGCTAATGATGATGATAGAAAGGATACGCGAAAATCCTTCGCTCATATTTTGTTGAATAAATCCAAAATAAATAAAAAGAACAAAGGCCAAAAAAAGAATGCTCTTCACCAGATATTTGGCCATTTTATCGCTAAATGTTACCACTGAAGATTTTGCCCCCCAGCCTTGTTGCAACTCGAGGATCATTTTTCCCAATTGAGAGTCTTCTTTTACAGCATGGGCCTCAATGATAAGCGGCGAGCTTATATTAGTGGAGCCAGAAAATATTTTGTCTCCACTTTTCACTTTTATGGGAAACGATTCTCCTGTTAAAAGAGAATTTGAAATTTGAGATGATCCTTCTTTGATCATTCCATCAACGGGAATGATTTCTCCTGGAGAGACAAAAACAACATCGCCTTTTTTGAGAAGATCCATGTGGATAACAGATTTTTCTCCTTCCTTGGAGAGAAGTGTAATCTTGTCGTTTTTCAAAAAAGAAGTCCATGAGAGATGATCCATATTACTCTGCTGCATTCTGCGCAAAAAATAACGCGAACCCAGGAGAAGGAAAATAAGCGTGCTCAGGGTATCAAAATAACCATCTCCTGTGCCTGTGAAAACTTTAAAAAAACCATGCATTGTTCCCAATAAAAGGGCCAAGACAATGGGGATATCAAGGGAAATACTTTTTTGCTTAATCGACTGATAGCTTGTCTCATAAAAGGGGATGGCACTATAGAAAACAATGGGTAAAATAAAAAGACAATTAAGCCTGTTAAATAAGATGGCCCAAAATCCTTCTGCTCCTACATATAAGGCCACAGAATTCATCATAATTTGAGCGGTACAAAACCCCGCTACTCCAAGCTTTAGAAGGATTTTTTGATTCTCTTTTTTTTGATAAAAAGCAGCTTCTTTATCCTCTTTAACGGGATGGGCGCTATAACCAAACTTATTAATAAGTAAAAGAACATCTTGAAATGCTGTTCCTTCTTCAATGGTTATTTTCGCTAAAGAACGATTGAGAAAAAGAGAAGAGTCAATTACATGAGGAACCATCTCTTTGATTTTTTCAAAAATCCAAACGCAGGCCAAACAGTGAACGCCTTTAACAAAAAAAAGCATACTCTGAGTTCCCTTCTCCTCTTTGAAAGCGTACTGCTTTTTAAAAACATCTGAATCAATATAGCTATAGGATGACTTTTTTTGCTTAAGCGTCTCTGCATCAATGGGATTATTCTCTGTGCTATCAGCACTTTTTTTTAAATCATAATAATTACTCAATTTCATCTCATGAATAAATTCATAGACTGTAAGACAACCATGGCAACAAAAGTGGCATTCTTTTTCCAAAATCTTTTTAGAGACAAGATAAAGAGAAGGAAGACCACAATGATGACAAGGAGGATGTTTATATGCTTGACGCAATTCCAAGGAAAATCTCGCTGCTAACGGCCTAAAGAATATTTTTTTCTAACATTGCTCTTGAGAAAAAAAGATGACTTTAATCACTCTTTTCCTCTTTTAAATTTTTCGTTTATTATTTTTTCTTTTGATATACTATTCCCACAATAATTAACAATTTTGCAAGGGGATAAAATGCAAATGAAAAAATCAATCTATAGAGTTGCTCTTCGCTCTTTTTTGGCCTTCTCACTTACAACAACAACCTTTTCTTCTCTCATGGCCGCAGCTGATGCCAAAGAAGGAGAAAAAGTGTGGAAAAAAATTAACTGCGCTCTTTGCCATGACAAAAAAGGCGAGGGGAAGGCCAAAGGCACTCCTTTAAAACTCAACGCTATGAAAGGACCTCCCATTGCCGGACTTAATGAACAGTATATTGTCAAACAAATGACGGCCATTCACGATGGTTCGCGCAAGACAGCATATACAAATACAATGAAGTTAAAAATTAAAAATCTCACTCCACAAGATATTGAAAATGTATCGGCCTATGTAGCAACATTGAGTTCTACAAAAATTAAGGGAATGTTGGAATAAGAGATTAAAGAAAATTTATGGTGCCCAGGAAAGGACTTGAACCTTCACACCTTGCGGCATACGCCCCTCAAGCGTACGTGTCTACCAGTTTCACCACCTGGGCATTTTGGAGAAATTTAGCTTGTTGCTTATAGCAAATTCTTCAAGGATTGCAACTCTTTTGTCTCATCTTCAAACTCAGACTCCTCGCCGATAAATTCCTCCAAGGGAGTTAAGGCAGTGAGTGATTTCTCCTAAAGAACAATGCTCTACTGTCTCAAGGAGCTCTTCAAAGATATTTCCTTCACTTAAAACCACTTGGGCCAATTTATGAAGGGCCTCTTGTGAATGTTTTTGATGTCGTTTTTTAAAATCATTGAGGCGCTGCAACTGCTGATTTTTTTCTTCATAAGAGGAGCGAGAAAGATCAATTTCTTCTTTCATCTGCTCATGAACATCGGGAGCAATAAAAGTATTCACACCGATAATGGGAAGATCGCCACTGTCTTTTAGAGATTCATAGTGATGTGATTCATCTTGAATTTTTCCTCTCTGATAGAGTCCTTCCATCGCGCCAAGAACACCTCCCCGCGAAGAGAGACGATGAAATTCCTTTAAAACTGCTTCTTCTACTAATTCTGCCAAGAGATCATAATAAAAAGATCCTTGCATGATATTATCTGTCTTCAAAGGACCAAACTCTCGGTTTAAAATAAGCTGAATGGCCAGAGCACGCCGAACGCTTTCTTCGGTGGGCGTTGTAATGGCCTCATCATAAGCATTGGTGTGAAGAGAATTACAATTTTCCTGAAGGGCCGTAAGGGCCTGCAAAGTTGTTCGAATATCATTAAAGTCAATTTCTTGAGCATGAAGAGATCGCCCCGATGTTTGAACATGATATTTAAGCCTCTGAGAACGCTCGCTGGCGCCATATTTATCCCGCATGGTGATGGCCCAAATTTTTCGCGCCACTCTCCCTAAAACGCTATATTCTGCGTCGAGACCATTGCTAAAGAAAAAAGAGAGGTTGTTGCAAATACTATCAATATCAAGGCCGCGCGAAAGGTAATATTCAATGTAAGTAAGTCCATTAGCGAGCGTAAAGGCCAATTGTGTGATGGGGTTAGCTCCAGCTTCAGCAATGTGATAGCCACTAATAGAGACGGTATAATAATTTTTTATCTCATTTTTAGAAAAAAATTCCTGCACATCCCCCATAAGTTTCAAGGAAAAATTCAGTGAAAAAATGCAGGTGTTTTGCGCTTGATCTTCTTTAAGGATATCGGCCTGCACTGTTCCACGCACTTGCTTCATAATAGCAATGCGTTTTTCTTTATTGTGATAATCATCACCCTTTAGTTGTTGTTTAAAAGCAGCATTCATAAACATGGCCAAAATAATCGCGGCCGGCCCATTAATGGTCATGGAAACAGAAGTGGTTTTATCAGCAAGATCAATGCCCTTAAACAGCTCTTCCATATCATCTAAGGTGGCAATGCTTACTCCTGACTCCCCAATTTTTCCAAAAATATCAGGTCTCTCGTGAGGTTCTTCTCCATAAAGTGTCACTGAATCAAAAGCAGTGGAGAGGCGTTTAAATGTTTCGTTTTTTGACAAAAAATGAAAACGTTTATTGGTTCGCGAAGGACCACCTTCTCCTGCAAATTGACGTGTGGGAAGCTCATCTGTTCTTTTGTAAGGAAAAAGCCCGGCGGCATAGGGAAAAAATCCGGGAAGATTTTGCGTGGCCAAAAATTCATAAAGCCCATAAAGAGAGAGTGTTTCTTTGGGAAGAGTTACTTGAGGGAGGCGAAGGCCTGAAAGTGTCTCATAACTCTCCTTAAATGATTCTCTGGCCTTTTGATATTGTTCAATAAGTTCAAGTTCAACTGATAGTTCTTTTTCTAAAGCAGAACACTCTATTTTCAAAACTCTTTTGGCCTCCAACTCTTCTATCTTTGTTCTACTGGCCAAAACTTTTTTGCGATAATTTTCACAAACTTCGGCCACTTGTGAGAGATAGTTTGTTTTCGAGGGAGGAATCAGATAACGAGGAGAAGACTGCTTTTCTCCTGTAAAGAGATCTGAGACACTTTTTTTATCAAACGAGTCAGGCAGCATTTCAAGAATAATGCTTTTAAAAAGCATATTGACGCCTTGATCATTAAATTGGCCGGCACATGTTCCAAAGATAGGCAGATCGTTGTCTTTAATCTCAAGGGAAAACATTTTTTTATTGCGACGGTACTGCTTGCGTACATCTCTTAAGGCATCTTCTGAGCGCTCTCGCTCAAACTTATTGATAACAATAAAATCAGCGCTGCTGAGCATTTCAATTTTTTCCAATTGAGTAGGCGCTCCAAATTCACTGGTCATGACATAGAGACTCTTATCACTGATGGAAGTAATCTCGTTAGAAACTTGCCCAATGCCTGAAGTCTCTACGATAATAAGATCAAAGAGTTGTGAAGCTTTTAAAAAAGAGATCATCTCTGAAGTGGCCTGACTAATTTCTGTCTGGGACTCACGCGTCGCCAAAGAACGAAAATAAATCCTCTCTGAGGCGGCCGCTCCTACGCGAATGCGATCTCCCAAAAGAGCACCTTTGCGCAATTTACTAGAAGGATCAACGCAAAGAACAGCGAGATGAATCTCAGGATAAAAGCGCAAAAAACGCAGCAACAATTCGTCGAGGAGAGAAGATTTTCCGGCCCCTCCCGTTCCCGTAATACCAAGGACACGGCAATCTTCTTTTTTGCTTTTACTGGCAACTGAGAAATTTGAAGCTTCAATCTCTTTATTCTCAATGGCACTGAGAATTTTTGCGATATCGCTGTGAGATTTTTCTTTTTTTACCAAAAGAGATTCTACATCACTTTTTTGCTGCTTACTTTTTTGGGCCCGCTTAATCATGTCTTCGATAATGCCTTCAAGGCCAAGTTGCATTCCATCAGCAGGCGAATAAATATGCTCTACTCCTGCACGGTGGAGTGCTTCAATTTCTTTAGGGATAATAACGCCGCCCCCACCGCCAAAAACCTTAATTTCTTTTCCCCCATTTTCTTGCAGTAGTTGAACGACATAGGGAAAAAACTCATTATGCCCGCCCTGGTAAGAGCTAATGGCCACTCCCTGAGCATCTTCTTCAAGAGCGGCCTTGGCGATATCCTGAGCACTTCGATTATGCCCTAGATGGATCACCTCCACACCTTTCTCTTGAAGAATGCGCCGAATAATATTAATGGAAACATCGTGTCCATCAAAAAGCGCGGCAGCGGAAACAAAACGCAAAGGAGAGTGGGTCTCTGTCACAAAGTTTATCCTTGATAAAAGAAGGAAACTAATTTTATAAAGCTTTTCTATTGATGAACAGTTTGCCTTAAACTTTTTTCATCGTCAAAATCTCCTCATCTGTTCTATAAATGAGTCGAAGAGTAGAATATAATGGAAAAAAACCCCTCTCTTACCAAAGGATATTCCATGAGTGATGAAGCAAAAATAAAAATAGAAAATCCCTTTCACACAGCGCGCCTCAAGCCCTTGCGCAAAGGAAAGAAACCGCCCAAGCTCTTGGCCCTTGTTCATCAAAGTGGTTGCACGGGCTGCGAGGTCTGTATTGCCGGCTGCCCTGTTGATTCCATTGAACTTGTCCCTGGTCCCGATCCCAGCAATCCTGGATACCAGCAAGTCGTTGAAATTGACTTTTCTCGCTGTATTGGCTGCCAAAACTGTTCTATTGATTGTCCTTGGGATACCATCACTATGTATGAACACGATGATGCTTTTGTGGCCTGGGGAACAGAGACCCTCTCCACCCAACTTTATATCGATGAAGAAAAATACGTGGAAATTATGGAAAAAAACTCTCCTCTGAAGGCCTCTTAAAGAAGAGCACCATGCCTGCAAGAAGCATCACGCAAGAAAGGTACTGAGAGGGAGAAAAAGAAATTCTCTCGCCTCCTGTGCGAAAAAAATCTCCTACAAGGCGAAAGAAACCATAACAAAAAAAATACGCCCCTAAGTGATAAAAAAAAGAGGCCTTGTTAAAAAATGAGATTCCCCTTAAACAGAAAAAAAGAAAGAGCAGCACTATCATCTCTAGGATAACAAGAGAAATTCCTCCTATGCTCCCCTGGCAACACCCCACATAAAGGCAGCCTAATCGTCCTAGAACATGAAGCAGCAAGAATAAAGAGATCATCTTTTTGAGATCTTCCTCGGAAAAAAGGAAAAATTTTTGTTGAAAAAAAAAGGTGAAAAACAAGGCAAATAAAAAAGCACCGTTAAAAACAAGCCCTCCACCCATAAGAAATGGCCAAAAAGAATATTTTAGATAAGGGTAAGTAAGATAAAAAAAAAGTTTTCCTCCCATAAAGGAGACAAGAAAAAGAGAAAGAAAATAAAACCGAAGAATTTTTTGTTTTTCTACTGAAAAGGAAAAACTACAAAAAAGATAACCGATGCTCCACAAAAGACCGCTAAGAAGAGCGTGCACTTTTTTTCATTCCCAAAAAAGCATCTAAGATCAATAAAAAGGCAGCAATAGAGATTGCACTGTCGGCCACATTAAAAGAGGCAAAGTGATAATCTTTCCAATAAAAATCTAAGAAATCCACGACATACCCCATCGAAAATCGATCAATGAGATTGCCAATGGCCCCTGATAGAATAAGCAAATAACTCCAAAAAAGAAGGCCCGCTTTTTTTCGCTCTTTTATTAAAAGATAGGCCAAATAAAAACAGGCCACTACAGGTAAAAATAAAAAGAGAACTTGCCTAACAAGCAAGGGCCCATCGGCCAGCATGCCAAAAGCGGCCCCCGTATTTTTCACATAAGTAAGGTTAAAAAAATGAGGAATAATGCTCCTCGTTTCACCTAAAATAAAAGAAGATTGAATCATTGCTTTTGTCACTTGATCTAGCAACACAATCACTAACAAAATAACAAAAGATTTAAATAAATTATTCATTGTTTTCCTGTAGATTTCATCTGATAGAAATCAATTTTTCGCAGCAGCGTTTTTTTAGGGATATTGGCCATGAGGGCCGTCTGGTTAATTTTTCCTTGATTGCGTTCCAGGGCCTGTTTTAAAAATTCTCGCTCAAAAGATTCTTTTTCCCGCTTAAAGTCTAACCCCTCTACTCTTGTATCAAGATAATCGCGCTTATAAGGACCAACAGGGGCAAGCTCTTTAATCTCTGAAGGAAGAGAGCTAAGGGTAATAAGATCACTTTCCTCTAAAATAAAAGCATGCTCCACAACATTTTTCAATTCTCGAATATTTCCCGGCCAGTGATATTGAAGAAGAGTATCTAAAACACAAGGATCTACTCCTTGAATATTGAGATTAAACTGCTTATTAAAAAAAGCGATGTAGTGGGCCAAAAGAGAAGAAATATCTTCTTTACGCTCTCTAAGAGGTGCTAATTTTAACGGCATCACGTTGAGGCGATAGAAAAGATCCAAGCGAAATTCTTTGGCCTCAATCATGTCTTCCAGAGCTTGGTGCGTGGCCGCCAAAATCCGCACATCCACTTTAACCTCCCTTAAAGAACCAACGGGAGTAAAGCTTTTTTCCTGCAAAAAACGCAAAATTTTGGCCTGAAGCAGTAAAGGCATCTCTGCTATTTCATCAAGAAAAAGTGTCCCTCCATTGGCCTGTAGGCATTTACCCATTTTACGCTCTGTGGCCCCTGTAAAGGCCCCTTTTTCATGGCCAAAGAGCTCTGATTCTAAGAGATTCTCTGGCATGGCCGCGCAGTTAATCACCACAAAGGGACCACTTTTATTATCAGAATTAAAATGAATGGCCCTGGCCACCAGCTCCTTACCTGTTCCCGACTCTCCCCTAATTAAAACAGGAGTCTTCACCCGGCCAAGTTTTTCCATAAGAAAAAAAAGTTGCTCCATAGGAGGTGAATCACCAATCATTCCCTCTACTCGAGGACCACTGTAACGGGCCGTCTCTAAAAGTTGCTTGGCCTCACCTGCTCTTTGCATAAGAGAGACTAAGTCATCAACTTTTGCCGGCTTTTCTAAAAAATCATAGGCCCCTTGCTTAATGCAAGAGACGGCATCTTGAATTGTCGAATGGGCCGTCAGCATGATGACAATAAGATGAGGGCGAATCATCTTTATTTTTTCTAAAACTTCATTTCCCCTCATTTCAGGCATATTGAGGTCCAAAAAAACAAAAGAAAGATCTTTACTCTCTTCAACAATTTCTAACGCTTTTAAACCATCACTGGCCAATAGAACATCATACCCTCTTAACTGAAGGGCCTCTTTGAGTAAAAGTTGCAGGTCTAAATCGTCATCAACAATAAGAACTAAGCTCATTTATTTTCTCCATTATAGGGAAGCTCAAAAGAAAAAGTGCTACCCTGCATAGAAGTTGACTCTAAAAAAATTTTTCCCTGATGCAAAGAAATAAAATAATGGGCCAAATAGAGCCCCAATCCTTGCCCCATAGTCTCTTTTTTTTGAACATTCTTTCCCCTGTAAAATTTCTGAAAAAGAAAAGCAGAATCTTCTTTTTCTACTCCCATCCCGCTGTCTTTAATAGAGACTTTTACCCACTCTTCTTTTGTCTCATAGCTCTCAATGACAACAGAAGAATTTTCAGGTGAGTAGCGAATAGCATTATCGAGAAGATTAATAAGAATCCTTATGATTAATTTTTTATCCATCAAAAGGGGGTAAAGAGAATCAAGCAAAAGAGTTAAAGAAATATTTTTTTTCTTCATCTCCTGCTCTCTTTGTTTAATGGCCTCTTTAATAACGTCATTCATATCGACTGACTGAAGATCTAAAATAACGCTCTTCTTTTCAACTTTGGCAAAATCCATCAAAAGTCCTGTCAATCGCTCTAGCT
Source organism: uncultured Oligoflexia bacterium (assembly GCA_937898585.1). Taxonomy (GTDB): domain Bacteria; phylum Bdellovibrionota; class Bacteriovoracia; order Bacteriovoracales; family Bacteriovoracaceae; genus CALDHR01. Next base: position 8,759 of record CALDHR010000228.1, on the reverse strand, counting down.
CACTGACACCTGATTTTAATTGTTGAAAATAGGATATTGTTTTTTTTTGTGCAGGCAAAACCTGCTCTAAGCAATCAAGAGATAATGAGACTTTGCTCAGAGGCGTCTTAAGATCATGTCCTATGAGAGAAAGAAAATTTTCCTTAAACTCATCTAATTCTCTGAGAAGATTTGACTCATGCAAATAGACTAATTTTTCTTCTCTTTCCCGCAAATTTCTCAACGGGGCCCAAATAAGAAAGCCCACAAAAAAAATAAGAACAAAGGGAAGAGCAGAAAGATAAATACCTCCCCAAAGAAGCAAGAGATAAGAAGAAAGAAAGAGAAGAAAAGTCATTAAAAAAGGCGATAACAAAACAATGTTCAATGGCAGAGATGACATGATAGCAAAAGAAGGCCAAAGGGAAAACAAGAGCCCCAAAATCCTAACTCCTCTTTCTGGAACCCGTTTGACTAAATATTTTTGGTGGTTAATTAAAGCTTCTATCTGAGCGGCCTTTACGAGGGCCCGTGTACTTCTCTTAGAGACATCTTTGCTAAAAGGTGTCGCAATAAAAGTCTCTCCATGCGTCTCATACTCTTTGGCCAATAAAATAATTTTATCTTTAAGGTCCAGTGAAACCAAAGATCCTGAATAGAGATCTCTCAAAGATATTCTCTCAATACTTCTCTGGCCTGCAAGATTAGGAGAAAAGGGAAAACGATAAAGTGAAAAATAGGCCTCTGCTTTTTCAAAGTAATAATCATGAGGCAAAAATTTTTCTTCCCTTGGCAAAAAATTTTTTGCTACTAAAAAAGGGAAGGACTCTTTTTTTCTAAAACGAGTCAAAATTCTTCGATGAACTCCATCTTTTGCATAAACATAGTGATCAAAATTAATAATATCTGGCCCATGAGGAAAATCATTGAGATGAAAAACTCTTTTTTCTTCCCCCCATGGATTAATTCTCTCTCCTTGAATAATTCTTTTTTTTGAAGGTGAAAAAGAAGAAAAAAGAGTATTAAACTTCTCCTTCCAATGAAAATCTTCTTTTTCAAAGAAAGGAAAATCTAAAGAAAAAGCAATCATGCGAGGATTTAAATCAATAATTTTATTAAAGATAGAGTAATAAACGGCAAAGGGATAGGGATATTGTTGTTGAAAAAAATCATCAGAAAATTCATCAAAAGTCACAAGGACCACGTTGCTAGAGACTTTTTCTTTTAAACTAAAGCGCAAAAAGGAGTCATAAATGGCAGCATCAAAAAAATCTAAAGGAAATAAAAGAATGGCACTATTAAAAAGAAGATTTAAAAGAAAAAAAATAAAGTATTTCATTAAAGAAGGTAAAAAAGAGGAAGAAGTTTTATATCTAATGAAAGATGTGAGTCAAACATTTTAACCATATCACCATATACTTTTTTATCTTTTTTTAAAAAATTAAAAACCATTAAATAAGGAAGAACGGTGAAAAATATAACGAAATTTATCATGGAAGAAGAAAAACTTTTTTTCATATCAAAAAATGAAAAGATAAATCGAGTAAACATAAGAAAATAGCAGATCATAATATTAGGCCAAAAAAGAGCAAAAGAAATAAAGAAGTTTTTCTTCCCTGCTTGAGAAAAAATTCTCTCTAACTCTTTTTTTGTCATTTTATTAAAGAAATCTTCCGTTAAGTAAACTTCTGTAGGAGAAAAAATCCTCGGAACGAGAAAATAAGATCCCTTTAAAACAATATTCTTCTCCTGAATAAGAAAAAAATTCACAGGAGAATAATGCCACTTAGCACAAAAACTTTCTACTTGGCAGTCAAAAAGAAGATACTGATTTTTTAAAACTTTTTTTCTTTTTAGACGCCAATAGAGATAAAGTGAGGTCCCATAGGGTGTCAGCAAATAAATGACACTCAAAGATATTAAAAAAAAACAAAAAACAACTTTTAATTCATGAATTAAAAAAATCATTACAAATGAGGAATTCATCTAAAACCTTTCATTTTTTACACTTATTGTTACGTGTCATAGGTTTTCTTTGAAAAAAAAATGACACTTATGCTATGGTATACCATAATTGAAATTTTCATATAAATGAGAGGGGAACTCATGACTTTATCAAAGCTACTTTTTGGCACGGCGGGTATTCCCAATAGCACTATTAAAAAAGGCAATCCCATTGAAGGAGTTAAAAGAATCCATCAATTAGGCCTTGATTGTATGCAATTGGAGTTTTCCCATGGTGTACGCATGAAAGAAGAAACAAGTTCTGGGCTTCGTCGTGCCTCCTACCAATTAGGAATTCCTCTCACTTCTCATGGACCCTACTATATTAACTTAAACGCTCGTGAACAAGATAAAATTGACTCTTCTGTAGAGAGAATTATTCAAACGGCAAAAGTCTCTGATATGTGCGGGGCAGAATCCATGACATTTCATGCTGCTTTTTACATGAAAGATTCTCCCTATGATGTCTTTGATCTAGTAGAAAAAAGCCTCAATGTCATCGAAGAAAGACTCGCTCGTCTTGATATTGATATTGAACTTCGCCCTGAACTTACAGGAAAAACAAGTCAGTTTGGCTCTCTCGATGAACTTCTAGGTCTTGCTAAATCAGTTCCCAGCTGTTGGCCATGCCTGGACTTCTCTCACCTCTATGCACGCACCAATGAATGCAATAGCTATAGCGAATTTATGGAAATTTTAAACCGCATTGAAGCAGAGATTGGACACAGTGCTCTGGAAAAAATGCACATACATCTCTCGGGCGTTAGCTCTAACTCTAAAGGCGACTTAAAACACATGAACCTCGATGAATCAAATTTTAACTGGCGCGATCTTATGAGGGCCTTTAAAGATAAAGATTGTGGCGGACATGTTATCTCGGCAGGACCAAATTTAGAAATTGATGCTCTTAAGATGAAGAATTACTACCATTCTTTGTAAGAAGGATTATTATCTTCTCACTGGGAAGAAAAGAATCCTGGCGTTGAATATGAGTAAAGCTCTCATTCATTAAGATATTACAAACAGATAATAGCTTTTTTAGTGAATCCTCTTGCAGCCAAGGACAGTTAACAGGAAGGCAGTAGGGAAATTTTTCTGATGTTGAAATAAAAACCCCTCTTTTTGTGTTTTTTTTCAAACAAAGCAAAAACTTTCCCTTCTCATCTAATAGGTCATAGGTTTCTTTAAGGAGTTTATCATATTCATTCTTCATGAGTTTTCTGTCGGAATAAACAAAGAATTCTTAATGGGTTAAGTAACCTCTTCTCTCTAATAAGATAAATATTTCCCCCCAGCTCATCTCTTCTCTTTTTTCTCTCCTTTCTTTTGCTACCAAAAGGTGGATAATCTTTTTCTCTCTAAAAAAGTCAACTACTCTCACGGGATAAGAATAACGACGCCCATCAAAAAAAAGATCCCAATGTCCCTTTTTAAAAAAAGAATGCTCACTAAGGTCCGGCACAAGAAGTGAAATTGATTCTTCATCCCAAGAGACAACAAAAGAGCGCAAAGATTTTTCTTCTTTTTTCTTACTAAATTTAAGATAGCTTTCAAGGGGAACCTCTGGCCGAAACTCTCTGTCAAAGAGAGATACTCTGCAAGAATTATAAGAGCGATCTAAAAAATCCCACCATAAATAACCAAAGAGATAAGCAAAAAATATTTCGGCCGAAAAAAGAATGAAAATCTCACTTTGCATTTTTTGATAAAACTCAAAAAGAAAATAAAAACTTATCAGTCCGTGAAAGAAGAGAAAAAATATTTTTGATATTTTTTGTCTTAAAAGTGTTGTCAAAAAAAGAGCGCAAAAAATAAGAAGAAGAACTTTTTCTTCATTGAGAAAATCGAAAAAAATTACTTTGCTAAAAAGAGGAACCATTGAGAAGTAGTGTTTAACGAGAAAGTAAAAAAAAAACTTAGGGAATTAAATAAACAGAAAAGATAGGTTATTAGTCTCAAGGCCAGCATATTTTTCCTCTTTTTCATTTTCCCTTAAATCTTTCACACTAGAAAGATGAATGAAAACTTTTTTAATGATCAATTTAAAATCACGGCCTCTTGTATAAACTGTGATTTATGCCAAATTATTTGTCCTGAAAGTGCTATTCTCGAAGATAAGAATGGTCTCTTTATTGATGACTATCGCTGCACATCCTGCGATCTCTGTTATCTTATCTGCCCCTACGATTCTATATCACGAGAAGGGAAAACCTCAACAAAATCATCAAAAAAATAAAACCCTTCCTTCTCTGCAACCTGATGAGTACTGTAATATGTCACAATATACCCCTTGCTTGTATTTTTAATGATATTTCCTCCTAAATTGATAACTTTTTCTTCTTCTCCCGCCTGATAATTTTGTCTCTCTTTATTAATCTTCTTCTTATCTATGGCCTCATGAAAATAAGACTCTTCTGCTTCCAAGAGATGGATCAAAAATTGATAGTAGCGAAGAGGTGTCCCAAAATCAAAGCTCTTTATCTCTTGAGGTGGAAAAATAAAAACATCTTTTTCTTTATAATTGGCCACTGTTTTGAAAAAAGAACTTACACCTTCTTTATAATCAATGTGACTTAAATCAAGGAGAGCGACTCCCGTATAAGTAAGATGCTCTTTTTCTTTTATCAAATCACTTGGAATAATTTCTTTAAGAAAATTATTCTCATCAACTTTAAGCGCATTAAATTTTAAAGAACGAGGAACTTTTGTTGAAAAAAGGGCCACTCCATGATGATCTTCTTTTTTTTCTTCCTCAAAAAAATAAAACTGATCGGCATTAACAAGGAGAACCCTGCCTTCTTCTTCTCCTTGATCCTTAAGATGCTTTTTGAGGTTCATTACGGCCCCTCCTACATCCAAAAGAATCTCCTCTTTTAGTAAAACAATTTTTTCTTTGTAAGAAGATTTCTCACAAGCATCTTTTATCTCTTCATGAAAATCATGAGTATTGATGAAAATTTTTTTATCCACCATCGGAGCGTAGTAACGCAAAAAAAGATCAAGGGCCAAAACATCATAGATAGGCAAAAGAACCTTAGGCCGTTTCTTGCAAATCTCCTTCATTCTTGTGGCCTTACCCGCTGCCAATAAAAAAAGATAATCAAAGACCATAATAAGGCCTTAGCAGGAGCTCTTTAAGCTCCTTGTCTTCTTTCTTATTACTTAAAAAATGCCTCAATTTCTCTGCATTAAAAGCAATATATTGAAGATAAAATCTCTTCTCTTCTCTCATCCCTAAAAATGAAAAAGTTCCTAGAACTTTTACAATTCGCTGTAAAAAACATTCCCTATAAGAGAGATCTAATTCATCTTGAGATATTTGCATTTTGCAAGAAAAGTAGTTTTTGTAATCTTCTTTTTGTTCTTTGTTTAAATCAAAATAAGAATCTTCTAAAAGAGAAACTAAATCATAACTCAAAGGACCAAAGCGAGCATCTTGATAATCAATAATATAAGGTCTTTCTTCTTTGAAGAAAATATTTCGCGAGTGAAAATCGCGATGAGTATAATAGGTTGATTCATTGCTCAATTTTTTATTAAGAGGCGCAAAAAAATTTTTAATTTCTCTTAAATGACCGGAGTCTTTTACCTTTAAAAAGTTCTGATAAAAAAACTCAATACTCTTCTCTATTTCTTCATTAAATTTTTCCTCTGAAAAAGAAAACTCTCCCCCCTTCTTTCTTATTTTTTGCCATTTCATCATTTCATCAATGACATTTTTATAAAAAACATCTACCTCTTTTTCATCTTTTGCCAAAAAGCTTTTCACTAAGAGTGACTCATCACCTAAGTCTTCTTGTAAGTAAAAATGATTTTTAAAATCTATTTTAAGTAGCTGGGGAGTATAAACTCCTTGTTCCTGAAAAAAAGAGCTTTGAAGTAAAAAAGAATGCTTCTCATCACAAAGAGTCTCATCGAAACAGAGAACCATACTCTCATCATTTTCTTTTCTTAGACGAAAATAAACTCTTCCTGATGCCTGCAAAGAAAGAGGAATTATTTCCTTAAAAGAAGGCCATTCATCTTTCAGACAACTTTTAATTTTTTCGCTCCATAATATACCGTTCTTTTTCGTTATCTCGCTCATTTAAAACATTCCTTGTAAAATCATAATACTCTTTACTGGAGGCATCTTTCAACTGTCCTTTTTCATTTTTTGAAGTTTCTTGAAGGTAGAGTTTTTTATAAGAAAATTCCTGCTCAGCAAGACCTGAGGCATCTTCAAAGTGAGGTACCTTCATATAATTGCGTCCCAGTAACTGCAGCCAGCTTAGATAAAGGTAAGGGTCCCTCTTGCTCCTCTTTAGTACACCGTAACAAAACTCGTTAATATTCTTTCTTTCCTCTAAAGGCAGTTGAATCAAATAAAGAAATTCCTCTGGTCTCAATCCCCCTCGAGGAATAATTTTTCTTTTAGGGTAAATGGAGAAATGAATTCTCGTTAACTCATAGAGAAGAAAAGAGAGCAGATCGCCTTCATTGCGAAAAATATTTTTAAAAGCACTGCGAGAAAAATAAATATCTCCAGAGGGCAAAGAAAAGAAAAAGATGGAAGGACTATCTATCAAATGAAAAGATAATGTCTTGTTTTCCATTAAATAGGCATAACTGCCCCCCTCATTAATGGTCTCGGCAATAAGCGAGAGAAGATATTGAGTGGAACGAAGGGAAAGTTTCTTTTCTTTAAAGGAAAAACTCATTTTTCCTAGCCAACTAAGTTGTTCTAAATAGTGGCGTGCCTGACTTAAAGAGCTCTCAATAAAAAAAGGTCTTTTTTCCTCTGATTCTCTGAGGATCATCCAGCTTTGTCCCCAGAGGGGGACCAAAGGAAGAGCAAAAGAGAAAAATAGCAGCATCTTTTTCACAAAAAGTAATATTTGATTTGACATTTTTTTTCCACTCAACTTAAATTGCTGGCCTTATGCAATGAACCCCTTTTAAATAAAATTTATTAAAAGTTAAATTAGGAGAATCTTCGTGGCCAGGATAACAATTGAAGACTGCCTTGATAAAGTTGAAAACCGCTATGAACTAGTACATCTTACATTTAAAAGGGTAAAGCAACTTCGCGAAGGCGACGAACATCTCGTTCGATCAAAGAACAAAGACATCGTTACTGCTCTGCGCGAAATCGCTGCTGGCAAAGTTGTTCACGCTCAAATTAGCGAGTACGATTCCGACGAATTTTAAGAACCGTTTTTTTCTCTGTCTTGATCTTGCTTTTTCTTTTCACTTTCTTCTTGTGAGAAGAAAAAGCAATCTCCATGGCCTCTTCAAAGCGAGAGACGCTCACAAGTTCTAGACCCTTTCGATGATTTTCAGGTACATCTTTTAAGTCTTTAATATTCTGTTCAGGAAATAAAACTAACTTAATTCCCGATCGTTTGGCCGCTAAGATCTTTTCTTTAAGTCCACCGATAGGAAGAATTTTTCCTGTCAAAGATAACTCTCCTGTCATGGCCATAGAGGAGCGAACTTTTTTTCCCTTTGCCAGGCCATAAAGAGCTAAGGCCATGGCCATTCCCGCGCTGGGACCATCTTTAGGTGTTGCCCCTGCTGGAAGATGAAGGTGAACTTCATGATGAGAGAAAAAATCATCACCCTCTTCATTCTCAGTATCGGCCTTTTTAGGCTTCACTAAATTTCCAGACTCCTCTTGAAGAAGCTTTCGCACATAACTATAGGCCAAATTGGCCGACTCATTCATCACTTCGCCTAGCTGACCTGTAAGTTTAAATCCTTTCCCTTTGAGAGGAATGCTTTCAATAAAGAGAATATCTCCTCCATACTGCGTCCACGCCAAACCAATAACCACTCCAGGGTCTAACTCTTTTTCAGCGACTTCTGTTTGAAAGCGAACAGGTCCTAAAATATTCTCTAAATCATCTGGCGCTGGCACAAAGGGTTTAAAACGAGTCTTAGAAAGCGAGACTTTATCCATGGCCACTTTACGGCAGAGCTTGGCAATCATCTGTTCTAAATTTCTAATCCCCGGCTCGCGCGCATAATCGCTAATGAGGCGGTGAAGAGTTTTGGCCGAAAGTTTGAGATGCTCTTTCTTCAATCCATGTTTTCCCAAAAGCTTAGGCACAACCCATTTTTCAGCAATAGAGACTTTTTCTTCTAGGGTGTAGCCACTCAGCTCAATGACTTCCATTCGGTCTAGCAATGGGGCGGGGATATCGGCAATGTAGTTGGCCGTGGCAACAAAGAGAACTTTAGAGAGATCAAAGGGAAGATCGAGATAATTATCGATGAACTTGTCATTTTGTTCAGGGTCTAAAACCTCGAGAAGGGCCGAGGAGGGATCGCCTTGATAGCTGCTACCGAGTTTATCAATTTCATCGAGCATGATAACAGGGTTGTTTTCCTCTACTCTTTTGAGGGCCTGAATAATCTTTCCTGGCATGGCCCCAATATAAGTTCGCCTGTGTCCTTTGATTTCTGCTTCATCGCGCGATCCTCCTAGACCGATGCGATAAAATTTTCGCCCAAGGGCGGTGGCAATGCTTCGCCCAAGAGAGGTTTTTCCCACACCAGGAGGGCCTGCTAAGCAAAGAATTGTCCCATCATAGTTAGGTTTAAGCATACGAACGGCCAAAAACTCTAAAATGCGCTCTTTGGCACGCTCTAATCCAAAGTGATCTTTGTCCAAAACTTTTTTTGCTTTTTGGATATCTGAATTTTCTGTGGAAGATTTCTTCCAAGGAAGCTGAATCACTAAATTGAGATAGGTTCTCGTCACATTGTATTCAGGTCCTGTGTCGGGAAGGTTC
>CALDHR010000227.1 GCA_937898585.1 uncultured Oligoflexia bacterium | reverse complement strand
ACCATAATGGGCCATAGGAAGTATAATAGTTTCTTTTTTTTCTTTGATATATTTTAAAAATGTAAAAAAGAGTGATGTTACACCTGAGGAAAAAAGAATGTTAGAGCTGGTTTCTTTAAAAGAAAAGCGAGATTGGAGATGATGAGCAAGAGTTTTAGAGAGATGCTCTTCTTCATGAGACAAAGAATTTTCTTTTTCCATAATACTTTGATAAAGAAATCTTTTTAAGAGGGCCGGCATAGAAAATTCATTTTCACCATAATCAAGGCGAATGATTTTTTCTTTTTCAGGAAGGGAAAGATTCTCTTTTTTGGTTACTTCTCCTTGATAGTGAAAAGATGTTAAATCATGGAGAATGACTTCGTAGAAAAAAGAGTTGAGAAGAGAAACACGCCCAAAAAAAGGATCTATTGTGTGTCTTATCTTTTTATTTAATTCTTGATTGTGAGAGTAGAAAAAAAGAATCTCAAGATCAGGGTAGATAAGATTTTTTTTCAAAGGAATGAGAAGGGAAATGTGAGGAGGAAGTTTGTTTTTTTTCAGATAAGAGAAAAAATAAATATCCTCTTGATGCTGAGAAAGGGATATGATTTCTTCTAGGTTGAGAAGAACTGAGATGTTTTTTTCTTCAGTAAACGTAAAAAACTGATGCCATTGATCTTCAGAGTCATCGCTTTTCTGCTGAACTTTTAAGTAGATAAAATCTGATTCAATAAGAGGAAGAATATTGTTAATCAAGCGAAGGTTATTACCTATAACAACTTGATTTTCACTAGATTGAAGAGAGATAAGGTCAGATGTTAATATTTTTTTGTGCTGAAAAATAGCATCATAGCAAGAAATGAAATCATTGAGATTGGGAAAAAGAGTAAAGTTTGCTGAGTGAAAAGTAATATCTTGGTAGGCCGAAAAAAAATGAGACATTTTTTGATGAAGTGAAAGAGGTCCTATTTCATCATCATAAGGAATGGCCTGAAGTTGTTTTAGATGATGAGTAAACTGCTGGAGAAAAGAGATTTTCTCTTCTGTTAAGTGAACATTCTCGTAACTTAAATCAAGAGAATTAATAAGGTTGGGAGCATCTTTTTCTTGCTGGATATCAGTATAAAATGATTTGAGTTTGGCGGGATAGAGAATCTCAGATTCAAAAACAAGAAGCCGATGAGCAATTTCTTGTCCTTTTTTTTGAATCTCTTGGGCCACATGAGCATTAACACTCAAATTATCTCTTTTTGAGAGAAAAAATTCGAAGCGATGATGAGTTTCTTTTTCTATCTCAACTAGTTTGGCAATATCTGTATCAAGGGCCTGATGAATCTTTTTTTGCCATAAGATTTTTGATGTGAGACCTCTGCGTTTAAACATTTTCTGAATGAGATCAACGCCTGGTCGTCCCCCAAGATTAAGGATGATTTTTCCGTCTCCCTCCATCAGGAGAATAGATTCATCTAAGGCACGGGCCACCAGTCCCAGACCAAACTCATCTTCAATTTTTCCTTCATGGTGATAGTAGTTACTAAGATCGAGAAGTTCTTGATCGCAAAGTTCAATAGTTTTTTCTTTATTGGGATTGAGCACTTGAGGAATGCAGCCAATAATGGTGTCGATTTTTAATTTCTTTTTTGCAGGGTATTGCAATAAATCAGAATAGTGAAATTGGACGCGATCGAGTTCTTTTGCCTCAATCTTATGAGTTGAAAAGTCAAAGGCAGTGGCCAGTAAATTTAATCGAGCAGAGAGAACGGCCTTTTCGTTTAAATCTAATCCGATAATTTTTTTAATGGGATACATCTTAGATAACATCAAGGTGATCCAACCATTTCCACAACCAAGCTCAACGACATTTTTTCCTGAAAAATTTGATTCTTCACTGCATTGAAGTCCCTCAAAAAAAGTATAAGACCAGTCTTCAGGAGTAAAGACATGGCCCAGTTGGAAAAGTCTGATTTCTTCATTTTTACTTTTCCCCTGATGAGGAACTTTAAGGCGTTGAAAAGAAATAAAAGGAGTTGGATTTTTTTCCAGCGCCAACATGATTTCTCCCAAGAGAGAGGCATGGTGGATATTTTTCAAGATATAGTCCAGGAGCTCTTTTGCTGCCTGATCGGCCTGACCTTGAGATTGATTGGCCGCTATTAAAAAAGAATCAAGAGTTGTTGTTGTCGTCATAATTTACTTTTATTCAAAAAAAAGAGGGATTTTTAAAAAAGAATCAACGATTCCTGCTTTCATATTAACTTGGATACTGGGAAAAAGCAGGCGTGGAGCATTGAGTGTTGCATCGCGATCTTTTCTGAATTTTACAAAATCACTTTTA
>CALDHR010000226.1 GCA_937898585.1 uncultured Oligoflexia bacterium | reverse complement strand
CAATTTGTAAAAGTCAGGAACTAAAGCTTCTTCTTGAGTGAAGAATTTATTTTTAAAGAGATCTTGCTGCTTATTTACCACAAGAAAACCCTCAAGATCTTCTTCATCGTCAAAGAGATAATCCATTTCCATCTCTTTAAGATAAAACGCAGAAAAGGGATCCATAATAAAAGAGATTTTCTCATCTAAAGCATTTTCAATAGATAAGTTGCATTGCCAAATAAAGTCCTTGTCATTTTTTTTATCCACACCAAAAGCATAGAGAAAGCCACTGCACTCTTTACCATCAATGGAAAAGCGAAAAAATCGCTCTTCTTTTGGATAGAGATCTAGATTTTGAACAAATAAGAGAAGCTGCTCAAAGGCCGCATGAGTTAACTTGAGAGAAAGATCTTCTCCTTTAAAGAGATAATGGCCATTTTCCTCTGTAAGATTCATCTTTTTTATTTTCATGGAGAGTTTTTTAATTTGATTGTTCTTAAAAGGCCATAAGCAAAGTATAAAAGGGTGGCCATCTTTGGCCAAAGACAATAAAACAAGTTTGTTTTTTGGATTTTTAGACCCAAGGAGTTTCCATGGAAATGATGAGATCACAGGCCGTTTTAGAGGCATCACGTAGAGAGATCAGAGAGGTTTCCTTCCCCACTGATAGAAGTGGAGTTCCTCTAAAGATCAGTGAGTTTTTTGGAGAGAATGTCTTCAATGTTCTCCATGCTCAAGAGATTCCTGCTGAGCATCGAGAGAAAATCAGTGAGTTTATTAGCTCTGATGAGAAGCAACTTCCCAAAGAATTGGCCGAAATTATCGCCAATGCCGTTATTGATTGGGCCATGAGCAAAGGGGTTACTCATTATTGTCACTGGTTTTGGCCTTTGACAGAGTCGTCCGCTGAAAAACATGATGCTTTTTTAGATCTCGATAAAGGTCGACCGATTGAATGTCTCAGCGCGGGTCAACTCATTAAAGGAGAACCTGACGCTTCTAGTTTTCCAAGCGGAGGTATGCGCTCGACTTTTGAAGCACGTGGTTACACCACATGGGATCTCAGCAGCAATATGTTTATTATGGAAGGGGCCAGCGGAAAAACCCTCTACATTCCTACGGCCTTCTTTTCTTATCTTGGCGATGCTCTCGATAAAAAAATACCACTTCTGCGCAGCACGGAGCGGCTCAGCCTTGTCATGACAGAACTGCTTCAGCTTATGGGCCATAAAGAAGTCAAAAAAGTTGATGTGAACCTAGGGCCAGAACAAGAATATTTTCTCGTTGATAAGAGTTTTTACTATCAGCGTCCCGATCTCATCATGACAGATCGCACGCTCATTGGATCTTTACCGGCCAAAAACCAGCAATTAGAAGATCATTACTTTGGGGCCATTGATCAAAGAGTTCTCTCTATGATGCAAGAGCTGGAGTTGGAGCTTTATAAATTAGGGATTCCCGCTAAAACTCGTCACAATGAAGTTGCTCCTTCCCAGTATGAGCTTGCTTGTATTTATCAAGAAGCAAATATGGCGACAGATCAAAATCAAGTGACCATGACAGTGTTAAAGAATGTTGCCTCTAGGCATGGTTTTGTGGCCCTCCTTCACGAAAAACCCTATCAGGGAATTAATGGAAGTGGAAAACATCTCAATTGGTCTATGTGCGATAATACTGGTCATAATCTTTTATCTCCTGGGCAAACAAATGAAGAGAGACTTCTCTTCTTATTTATGGTGGCCATCACTCAAAAGGCCGTCTATCTTCATAACGATGCTATTCGCATGTCTATTGCCACACACTCGAACGATTTGCGTTTGGGTGGCCATGAAGCGCCTCCTAGTATTATTTCTGTCTACCTTGGCGATATGTTGCCGAAACTTTTTGGAAGGCTCAAAGAAGATGAAAATGCCGATCTTTCTATTGATGAAAAACGCCTACTTTCCCTAGGAACAGAAAAGCTCTCTTATGTTTTGGCCGATAATTCAGACAGAAATAGAACATCTCCTTTTGCCTTTACGGGAAATAAGTTTGAATTAAGAGCTGCAGGAAGTAGCTGTAATCCCGCTCTTCCCATCACTATTCTCAACGCTGCGGTGGCCAATGTTGCTTCGGAAGCAACAGGGCGTTTAAAAGAAATGCTCTCTTCTGGAGTTGAACTTAATACGGCCATACGCAAATTGACTTTGAGCCTCTATGAAGAGTCAGAGAAAATTATTTTTAATGGTAATGGTTATACAGAGGAATGGGTAAAAGAAGCAGAGAAAAGAGGGCTTGCCCATTTTAAAAATACAGTAGAAGCACTAGAAGTTCTTCAAGATAAAAATCGCTATGA
>CALDHR010000225.1 GCA_937898585.1 uncultured Oligoflexia bacterium | reverse complement strand
CTAATTGTTGCTTCAAGGTGAGGGTCAAATTGGTAGCCAACATGTGTTGTTAAGGTGATGGCAGGCCCCCAGCTCTTAGCTCTTTCTAGCGAATGAAAAAGGGTGATCCCTGGACCAACCCCTGCCTTGAGGGATAGTTCGTCAAAAAAGGCCTGGACAGGCATTTTCCATGAAATAACAAGGGAGGTTATCAGAAGCATGAAAGGAAGCAGGAGAACTCTCCTAAAAATCCACATAAAATGTTAGTCCTATTTTATTTTGATGGCCATTGCCGATGCTTGCGCTTTCCAATGAGGGTATCATTTTAACTTTGCCTTCGTAAAACCCAAAAAGACTTAAAGGGTTAATCAAATGGCCTATTCCTCGCCAGAGGAAAAAGTCTTGATTGAGAAGTTTTATAGAAATCTCTTCAAGGACAAATCCTAGAACAGCGCCAACTACAGGGGTTATATAGAGATCTTGAACGCTAGCAGGTTCCGTGTAGACTTCTATCGTAAATTCAAAAAGGGCACTTTGGATGGCCGTCATAAAAAGGGCCTCTGCTCTTGGGTAGCCTAATCCTCGATAGTAAAGGAACATTTGGGACCCTGTGTAGGGGTGAGAGAGCCAGTTCCAAAAAGGCTCATGACCCATTATTTTGTACGGTTTTATATTGGGTGAAAATATAAGCAGGCCATGAAATACCATAGAGAATTGAGACGTGTTTAAATCTCTCTTGGATGGTATGAGATCTTTCAATGGGGTGGAAATATTGTTGTTTTTGATTTTTATCATCTTGTCCATAGCTGTTCAGATTTATGAAGAAGATTGTTAATAATCCTGTGAGAAATTTTTTATTCATACCTACCCTTTTATTCATTGTATGGAGGAAAGCTATATGTTGGAAGTACAGAAAAAAAGTTTTGCTAGTCATGTTAGGGAGTTGCAAGACCGAATCACTCAGGAACTACTCTCTCTCGATCCGTCAATTAAGCTCATTGAAGATCCTTGGACGAGGAAAGATTTTGCAGGCGATGAAGGGGGCGGTGGGATAACGCGCGTCTTCACAGGAGATCTTATCGAGAATGCGGGGGTCAATACTTCGCTTATCTATGGAAAAGTGGATCCTCTTTTTTCTCAAAAAATTGGAGGGAGCGGGGAGGTTTGGGCCACAGGTATCTCGCTTATTATTCACCCACGAAACCCGAAGGCCCCAACAGTTCATGCAAATTTTCGTCTTCTTTCTCCTGGGTCTGAAGATTATTGGTTTGGTGGGGGGGCCGATCTGACTCCTTTTTATCCTGCAGAGGAAGATTTTCATCATTTTCACCAGCAGTGGAAAGAGGCCTGTTCTCCTTATGGTTGTTATGAGTGGATGAAAAAAGAGTGTGACGAATATTTTGTCAATCATCATCGATCGAGTGAAAGAGGAAGGGAGATGCGAGGAATTGGGGGGATTTTTTTTGATAATTTTCGAGGGCCACAAAAAGATATTGAGACGGATACGCAAATGGTAAAGCATTTATCTGAGTATTTTATTCCCTCATATTTCCCTATCCTTAAAAAAAATATAGCTCTGCCATACGACGATGAAGACGAAGATTTTCAGCTTCACCGTCGAGGGCGTTATGTAGAGTTTAATTTACTTCACGATAGAGGGACGCTTTTTGGGCTCAAGACTAACGGGCGCACGGATTCTATCTTTGTTTCACTTCCGGCCCGCGCAAAGTTCACCTATTGCTATGCTCCTAAAAAAGGTAGTGCCCATGAAAAAATGATGGAGTATTATTATCCTCATAACTGGTAACAATCGTAAAAAGGACAGCATCCTCATGACTTTTACTTACGCTCCTATGTTTCAAGAAACTCACAAGAAGACTTCGTTTCGAAAAATAACAAGTGATCATGTCAAGCTTGAAAAGATAGGAGATCGTGAAATTTTAAAAGTAAGTCCTGAGGGGATCGAGCTTTTGACGAAAGAGGCCTTTAAAGATGTGGGCCATTTTTTGCGTCCGGCCCATCTGGAGAAGGTGGCAAAAATTCTCTCTGATGAGGAGGCCTCTGAAAATGATAATTTTGTGGCCGCCACTCTTCTGGAAAATGCCATTATCGCAGCAGAAGGGCTTTTTCCTAGCTGTCAAGATACGGGAACGGCCATTGTGATGGGAAAAAAGGGTGAGCTTGTTTGGACGGAAGAAGGTGGCAATGACGAAGAGGCCATTTCCAAAGGAGTTTACCTCGCCTACCAAGAAAATAATTTTCGTTATTCGCAAGTAGCGCCTATTGATATGTTTACGGAGAAAAATACCAAAAACAATCTTCCGGCCCAAATCGACCTTTACTCTCAGCAAAAACACCCCAATGAATACCACTTTCTCTTTGTGGCCAAAGGCGGTGGTTCGGCCAACAAAAGTTATCTCTATCAAAAGACGAAGGCCCTTCTCAATCCAAAATCTCTCGATGAGTTTCTCGATACTGAAATCAGAAAATTGGGAACGGCCGCTTGTCCTCCCTATCATCTTGCCGTTGTTATTGGAGGAACTAGTGCTGAAGCTAATCTTAAAACCGTCAAGCTTGCTTCTACGGGTTATTATGATGAACTTCCTACGACGGGCGATATGACGGGGCGCGCTTTTCGCGATATTGAAACAGAAGAGATGGTGTTGAAAATGACACAGAGGATGGGGATCGGTGCTCAGTTTGGTGGAAAATATTTTTGCCACGATGTTCGTGTTATTCGCCTCCCTCGACATGGCGCCTCCTGCCCTGTGGGAATTGGTGTTAGCTGTAGTGCAGATCGCAATATTTTGGGAAAAATCACCAAAGACGGTATTTTCCTCGAAGAACTTGAACGCAATCCTGCTCGCTTTTTACCTGTTGATTCATCGTCTTCCTCTACTGTTAAGACGGTTTCTATTGATCTCGACAAGGGAATGGATCATGCCCGCGCCGAGTTAAGTAAGTATCCTATTAAAACGCGCGTTATGCTCAATGGTAAGATAATTGTGGCCCGTGATATTGCTCATGCCAAACTCAAAGAAATGGTGGATAACGGCGAAGATCTTCCCACTTACTTTAAAGAAAAGGCCATCTATTACGCAGGTCCTGCCAAAACCCCAAAGGGCCATGCGTCGGGATCTTTTGGCCCAACAACGGCGCAGCGAATGGATCCCTATGTTCCTGTTTTTCAAAAAATGGGCGGCTCTTTAATTATGTTGGCCAAGGGAAATAGGACAAAAGAAGTCACTGATTCTTGTAAAGAGCATGGTGGTTTTTATCTCGGTTCTATTGGTGGTCCGGCCGCTCAACTTGGACGCAATTGCATTACTTCAGTTAAAACAGTTGCCTTCGAAGAACTTGGCATGGAGGCCATTTTTGAAATTACCGTCAAAGATTTTCCGGCCTTCATCATTGTCGATGACAAGGGAAATGATTTCTTTAACCTCTTTGCAAAAAAGTAGCGCCATATATGAATGCAACAGCAAAATCTAATCTTATTAGCTGTCTTTTTGAGACAGAAAAGTTACCACTAGAGGAGCAAATTGTTTCAAAAGATCTGGCCGTTAAAAAATTTATTCAAAAAGTAGAATCTCTTCCCATTGGCGTTCAAGTTGTTCTCGATGATTTAAATGATCCAACATCCATCGTAGGAATTGTCTCTGAGCGAGATGTTATTAAAAAGGTTTTGGCCAAAAAGAAAGATGTTGAAACAACAATGGTAGGAGAGATTATGACCACCAATGTTTTAATACTTGATGAAAACGAAAAACTTATCGAGCTTATTCGCGCTTTTCGCGAAAAGAAAATTCGCCATGTGCCGGTTGTTGATAATGAAAAAAAGATTGTTCAAATTTTAACAGAAAAAAATATTATCAGCTATTTGGCCTCTAAGATTTTTCTTTTATAATTTTT
>CALDHR010000224.1 GCA_937898585.1 uncultured Oligoflexia bacterium | reverse complement strand
CGACTTTTTGTATTTTTTCCCTACCTTGTAAAATAATCTCTTGGAGCAAAAATGAGCGAAACAAAGAATATCGATATTTTAATCCCCTCCACTGGAGAAACAGAGCGAACTAAATGGGTTACACCCAAAGAAGAAGTCCGCCATAAAGTAAAAATGGCCAAAATCGCACAAGCAAAGTGGAGTAAAACATCTCTCAATGAAAGATCTCAAGGACTACTCCAAATACGAGATAAATTAAAAGAGCGTTCTCTTTATTATGCTACCCAAATTTCTAAATATAATGGAAAGACCATTGATGAGGCCCTTGTAGCAGAAGTAATACCAACACTGGGAAGCTTTACTTACTTTGCCGGGCCTGCAAAAAATATTCTTCGTGGCAAAAATATTTTCCTCAAAAATCTTCCTTTCTCTAAAAGCAAAGTCCATTATTCGCCTCTTGGTATCCTTGGTGTCATCTCTCCCTGGAATTATCCTTTTAAATTGGCCCTTCAAGAAGTTCCTGCCGCTCTTATGGCCGGAAATGCCGTTATCATAAAACCCTCTGAACACTCGGCGGCCATAGGCGAACTCATTGAAGAATTAGTAATGGAGTCACTAATCCCTGAAGATCTTGTCCAGGTTATCTACGGATACGGAGATTTAGGACAAATGCTTCTCGAAGAAGAGTTAGTACAAAAAATTTCTTTTATTGGCTCTATAGCTACAGGACAAAAAGTTGCTGAACTTGCAGGAAAGAAACTTATTCGTGCAACACTAGAACTTGGAGGAAAAGACTTTGCTCTCGTCATGCCTGATTGTGATCTTGAAAAAACAATTCGAGGAATTACATGGGCCGCCTTTACCAACAGTGGTCAAACGTGTGCTAGCATTGAACGAGTCCTTTTGCCTAAAGAGCTAGAAGAAAAATTCATCCAAGGAATAAAAGAATATCTTCTTGAGCTAGATCCCTCGAACTTTGGTTATATGAATACCTCTTTTCAAAAAGAGATTGTGCAAACACAATTAACGGATGCTCTTAAAGAAGGGGCCCAAGAAGTTTGCCGCAAAATCAGCGATACCCAACAACAAAACAAAAAATCATTTAAACTCTCTCCTGTTCTTTTAAAGGGTACATCCTCTCAGTCAAATCTCATCAAAGAAGAAACCTTTGGTCCTCTTCTCCCTCTTTCTACTTATAACTCTATTGACGAGGCCCTTGAAGAAATCAACAACTCTCCCTACGGACTAACGGCCAGTATTTGGAGTGAAAACTTGCTTGAGGCCCAAGAAATTAGTAAAAAAATAGATACTGGCGTTGTTACCATTAATGACCACATGATTACTCCTGGTTTCCCTGAAGCACCTTGGTCAGGTCATAAGAAAAGTGGACTAGGTTATTCTTCTTCCAAAGAATCTCTACTGAATCTATCCAAGATGACCTACACTTTTTCTGATAGAAACCTTATCCGTTATAAGTTCTGGCAATACCCCTACAACACTAAAAAAAGACAGTGGACCTTCCTCTTTATTGAGGCCCTTTTTGGAACAAAGACATCAAGTCGTCTGCTCGCCTATATCAAAACACTTCCTTTTCTTTTCTTTAAAAAAGAGTAAAATAAAATTATTGATGGTTCATTTTTTCTTAAAAAAAACTCATTTGCCAAAAAAAACTTTCCACGAAAAAATAGCTCATGACAAGAAAATGGCCATTCATCATCACTGTCACGTTAACTCTTTTTTTCTTTGTCCTTGCACCCCTCTCTCTCTATATATTTCGTTTAGACCTTCTCCGCGATTACTTCACTAAAAAGTTTAAAGAAAATGAGATCATTGTCTCTCCAGGAGAATTAACAGGAGAGATTAACGCCGACCTCTTTTTTAAAAAATGGGAAATAAAAGGAAATAATCATAAATCTGTTATCTATGAAATGAATATCAAACAAGAGTCTCTTCGAAAAAATATCTTATCAGCTCATTTATTTTTCAATGATATCTATATAAATGGGGCCCTTGTTCATTTGACAAATTTTAATTTTTCTATTTTAAATCTTTTTTCAAAAATATTAGAAAACAAAAAAAATATCTCTATTCAAAAAATTCAATTAAAAAATATAACTATTAAAACGCCTCTCCCTCAAAAAATATTCATCAAAGATCTCTTCATTAAAAACTTCTATTACCAAGATGACACAAAACTAACCTTTACCATTGAAAATCTTGATTCTTCTCTGGTTGAATTAAACGCCCTTCCTCTCTCTTTTAGCTTCAACCAGGAAGAGATGAAAAGTAAAAACATCTCAGGTGTTTTAAAAAAAGAATTCTTTAAAACAAAAAAAGACATTCCCTTTGAAGGAAAAATCCACCAAGAAAACAAAAACAACAACAAAGAAGTTCAATATTCTTTTAATTCTTTTAAAAGGAAAATGACTATTGAGAGTTTTTGGCCTAATCTTGCAAAAATATCTTTCACCAATTTTAATCCCGATGAATTTTGGAACTACCAAACGCTCTACAACGACCTCTATCTCTTTTATACTTTTGACCCAGCTCAAATGATTCTCTCTCTTGACAAAGGAAGCATAAAACTAAGAGACAATCTTCTCATGATGAAAAAAGAAAAATTCTCTTTGCTGAAAAATTCAACTTTTATCTATTACGTAACTCCTTACAAAAAAGACGAATGGAAGCACAATAAACTCCCCCCTTTCTTTTTCAACTTTTCCTTAAAAGAGTAGAAGAAAGATCTTTAAAAGGATTCTCTTCAATAAACTCAACAACTAAATGAGGATTGATTTTCAAAATCATCTCTTTTTCAAACTGTCTCTCTTTTTTATTACTTACTCTTGCGACAACCACCAAAGAATCTATTTTCTTAATAAGCTCGTCGGCCTGCTTCCATTTTCTCAAACTCAAAAAGCTATCATCTCCCATGAGTAATTCTTTTCTTTTGTCTGAACTATAAATTTTATCAATCCAATTAATCGTGGGATTGCTCTTTTTTTGCCGTAAAAAACCGTCATAATACAAAATATCTTTTTTTTCCTCCTTTGCTAGAAGCTCTAAATTCTCTACCAAGATCGATCCCAGCTCTTCTTTCTCTCGAAGACTTCCCTCTTCCTTCCATGGGTTTCTATCGGGAATCACTAGCAATGAGCGCTCTCTTTTTAAGGCCATTTTGATGCAATAGAGATGTCCGTCATGGAAAGGCGAAAAGCTTCCTGCATAAATAAGAAGAGGAAGATTTATCTCTTTGAGTTGTGAAAAAGATTGAATATGACGAATCAAAAAAGACCCCTTGCTCGGAAGAAAAAATAGATGATTTTTTTATGGGATGAAGAGGTGAAAGGCCAGAGATAGTTGGTGGTGAGGGGGTCAAATGGCAGGATAATTTGACTTTTTCTTCCGAGTTAATGCCTTTCTCCTAAATACTGCCAAAGGAAATTTGAGTTTAAAAGACGAAAAAAACAAGTGAATATCTTTTTTGAGCGCAAGCAACACAGGCAGAGACAGAAGATCAGCTTAAATTCATAACTATTTGAAAACAGATAAGATAAAAAGAGAAAAAATTGTGCGCGCGAGCAATCTGATTTTAGAGAAAACCAAGAGTGAGACGAATCCCATAATGGAAAGGACCTTCTACTACATAGTTGCTATAGCCGGCAAGTGATAAAGGCCTCATCAATTGATATTGCACCCCTAGAAAGAGATGTTTTTCGGAAATTCTCTTATTGGTATTGCGCAAATAAATAATTTCAGAAGGTGTTAGCTCCACTTGCTGATCCCTGTGGGCGCCTACAATAGACCATCGCTGTGAAATACTCCAGGCCAGAGAGTAAATACGCGTTCTGTTCTTAATACCTCTTAAATTTCTTATATAAGTAAAATCCAGGGAAATATTACCGAGAGAAAGACCTGCCATTTGAGAGATCACGGCCCCATTCATTTCATTTTTCGCCACGGCAGCACCAAAGTGCATAAAATAATTTGACAGTGTTAAACCGTAAGTTTCTCTCCACTTTTCACTCCCGCGATAATAGCGCGCTCCCACTCCAATAGAGGGATAAAGAAGGCGGCGGAGTTGTTTTTGAAAGAGAGGTATGGCCGTAGCAAAAAGATAGTTTTTTTCGTTAATATCCTCTCCTACATCGCGATTAAAGTTAACTCCACTAGAGGCAATATTGCTGGCATTGGAAAAAAAAGAATTTTTCTTACTCATGGTCCCACCGGCCATCCCAAACGTGCCAAATCCCTTAAAAACCCCTGTCAAAAAAGTTCCATCACCATAGAGTCCTTCTAATCCAAAAGGAGTTGCTCCCGTAGGAATGGCCGCAGGATTTGTTCCGGCAGAATCAGAGGCCGCAGGATAGCTTTTTGTCGCACCACTATTTCCCGACGAAGAATCACAGGCATAGTCTAAAATTCGACATAATCGATCAGACGCTTTCAAAGAAAAAAAAGAGAAAAAAGAAAAAAGTAAAAAAAAAGAAATAAGATATTTCATAAAAAAATATCGACAATCAACTGATAAACTCAAATAAAAATTACTTCTAGGTAAAAAAGGCCATCCAAGTCTCTTTTACCCACAAAATCCCCTATAATATCTTTTATGAATAAAAATAATCTAACGCTCCTTACTCTCCTTTTATCCTTGACTTTTCCCCTCATGAGTAATGATAGAAAAAAGCAAGCGGCACAAATAGAAATTATGAATGAAGAGCTCAGGCGCGCTCGAACAAAGTTTAAAATCCCCAAGAAATTTCAAAAAATTACGCGTATCTGTGAAGTTATTGGCATGAACTCTCCCTTTCTTCTTAAAGAAAATCTTAAAGGAAAAAAAATAGACCTCAATCAATACGATTTTTATGGCAACTTTCCTCTCATGGCGGCCGTTATGGTCAACAATCTCGATCTCCTTAAGATTCTTTTCGATTACGGAGTTGATCCTAATATGACACTGAGAAATGGTGTCTCTCCTTGGATGATGGCGGCAGCACAAGGGCAAAAAGAAGTTATGAAGCTTCTCCTCGAACACAAAGTTGATATGAAGCAAGAGCTTGATGGGCTCAATGCCATGGATATTGCTGAGGCCCAAGGAAACATTGCTTCTATCTCCTTTCTTGCTGTAAGGGGTCTAAAGGGCAATAATACCATTCGCGAAAAACTTGAAGCTGAACAAGCACTTGAAAAAAAGAAAAAAAAATAAATTTCTATTCTCATTTGTCTCATTTTCCTCTATAAATTCTATTTCCCCATCAACTCCTTTCATAAAAGGATCTCTATGATCATCAAGTTTTTGACGCGATCCCTTGCCCTGTTCTCTCTTCTTCAAGTATTTATGAGCTGCCAAGAAAATCATCACTTCAACAAGCAAGAAAAAATACAAAAAAAGACAGATGAGCAAAGAGAAAGAGAGAAACAAAAGCAAAAAATCATCCACATTCCCATGCATGCTATATTGCAAAACAATCATTTTTCCACACCACAAAATAACAAGACGCAGCTAGAAGAACTCCTCCGCAATATTAAAAAGAGCGTTGATCCATCTTCATGGAGCTACACTCTTTATGAAGATGTAGGCCTTGTAAAAATAGACTTTTTTATTTCGTCTCACAGTAACTTTGAAAAAGATCTTTTTTTAAAAGATACTTTTGCTCAATTAGATAATCAATTTATCTTCTCTGAAATTCATCCGCAAAAAGTTCATATAAAAAAGCGAGAGGCCCTTAAAGAGTTCGATACCGATCTTTCCTCTCTCGAAAATAGCACCAAAAGAATCTCTAGTCGTGAAGACTTCATGGGGCATAAGCAATTGCGCCTACGAGAATTCATCCATCAATTTCAAGAAGATGTTAAAGCAGAAACGGGAATCAGCGAAAATATACCTTTTCCCGATGGATCCTCTGTTAGAGTTGGTATTACAGATACGGGTATTTCAGTTAATCATCCTATTTTTCGCAGCGATAAAGACAAAGAAAATAAAAAACACCGCGTTATTTATATGAATGACTTTACACGCGAAGGGATTGTTTATTTCACCAAAGATCAACTGGCCATTGGAAGAACGCTTACAGCTCCTGAACTTAAAGAACTTCCTCCCCTAGATAGCGCAAATCACTATATCTCTCTTTCAGGTAGCGTAATCGCTCCTCAAGTAGGTGCTGCCAATATTGGTCAAATTGAAGAGACACCTATTCAAGACCTCGTTGTGGCCGTTGATGAAAAGCTAAAAGACAAACTGCTCCTAGGTGACGGTAGTATTCTCCTAGGAGTTTTTAGTGAGAAGGCCTATATGGCGGCAGTAGGTGAAGAGAAGAAAGAAGTCATCGACATTAATCACAATTACAAATATGACGAAAACTTCCTCGTCATTCTCGACACGACAGAAGAAAAACTTCACATTGATTTAACAGGAAAAAATAATTTCACTCAAAATCCCCCACTCAGAGACTGGAATAAGTACCCAGAAGATCTCATCGCTTCGGGAAAAGAAAAAATTGGCTTTGTCTTTAAGAGAGAAATTCGCGGTGATGACACAGAACTCTACAGCGCTGCCATGGTAGGAATGGACCCAGGAAATCACGGAACTCACGTTGCCGGAATTGCCACAGGTGGAAAACTCTTTAAACGCGAATCTGATGATACACTGGCCAGAGGAATTGCCATGGAGGCCTCTATTATGGCCAATAGAGTCTGTTCTAATAATAATGGCTGCTACGCCATTGACGCTGTTATTGACCTTGCACGCAAAGGCGCCGATGTGATCAATATGTCTCTTGGCGGACTTTCCAACCTCAATGACGGAACAGATGTCGAATCATTGCTCATTGACCGCCTCAGCGATATTTACAACGTTCAATTTATGATTTCAGCAGGAAATTCCGGCCCAGGAATTCAGACAATTGGTCATCCTTCAACTTCTGAAAGGGCCTTAAGTATTGGAGCAACGGCCACTCCGCGCATGATGATGGGTCAACTTCGTTTTCCCGCTTGGCCTGGAAGTGAACTCGACGATGACTTTATGATGTATTTTAGTTCGCGTGGCCCCCATGCTGCCTTTGGGCTTAAACCCAATCTCGCCGCTCCAGGATCACAGCTTAGCTCTATTCAACTCAATGGAACCTATGGATCAAGAAGCTCTCTTGATCAATACTGGGGAACATCCATGGCCGCTCCTGCTGCCACAGGATCCTATGCTGTCCTTCTCGATGCTGTTCGAAAATTTAACACGGCCATACAAAAAAAAGAGGGAAAGCAAGCACGTCTTCTCCCCACCGATAGCTTTTTTCTCAAAGCGGTACTCCTTGAGTCGGCCCGTGCTTTTTCACCTGATCGCTACACCTGGATTGATTACGGTATGGGAATTGTCGATTTAGAGAAAAGCTGGAACCTTCTCATGGAAATCTATCGATCCAACAATAACCTAGAAGGAAGTTTTAAAACCGCCAAAGGGCAAGATATTCACCTCAACTACAACATTCGCACCACAGGTCATCAGGCCAGAAACAATATCGACTACGATGGCTCTCTTGTATTAGGACGAGATGGTCAAAAAATGATGCGCTATGGTCGTGGTATTTGGATTGAACATTATGGCGAAGAAAAATCTTCTTATAAAATTTTTATTGAGCGCGATATCCCTGCTCGCTATGCTCAAGATGACAAGTCTCTTTCTGAACTGGAAATCCTTCGCGACAACAGTGAAGATATTTTTCTACTAGAAACTCAATTTCAAGGAACCGATAAACCTTGGGCCACCGTCACTGAACTCATCTCTCCTAACTGTCAAGATTTTGCTCCCCTAGAGGAAGTGGCCATTTCATCTTCTGGTCTTAACGACTGGAGTTCACTGCATCTTTGTGTCAATCGAGAAATTGTAAAAACACTGCCTCCCGGAGACTATGGAATTCTCATTAAAGGTTATCGAGTTGATACATCAAATAATCTCAAATCTCCTTTGGCCTCTTTTGTTGTTCCTGTTTATCTCACCGTCCCTCACTTGGTTTTGAGCCACAAAGATCAAACGTTTGGTCTTTCAGGCGAAGTTAAATCTTTTGAAGTCAAGCGCCACTATCTCGAAATCCCCAGCGATATCACCTCCATGAGACTCTCTGTGAGTATTCCTCCTTATGCTCCTCCTAAAAATCTCTGCTCGGCCATTAAGGCCTTTGTCTATGAAGGAAAAAATATTGTCCGTCCTGAGGAGTTTACAAAAAATGGTGTGGCCAAAAATTGTGAAAATAGTGGAAATCCTCTCGTGAATGGATCACAAGAAATTTCTTTTGAAAGGATTTCACCAAACCCTGGTATTTGGGAAGTGCATCTTTTGGGCCATTTTCTCTACCCTCTTGGTCAATACGAGATCAAACTCGATTACAACAAAACTCAAACAACTATTAATGAGATTAGTGGCGATATCAGTGCCCTTGATGGCCACTTTGCTGTCAATACACTTGAATCCACCACTGATCCTAAGGCCAATAATGGAAAGTCTACTTTTCATCTCCAAGGAACTATTGAAAAAGGAACTTTTAAAATCAAAAATAAAGAAGAGAAGTTTATCTTAAGTGCTCTTCAATTTGATGAAGAAGTCTCTCTCGTTAATTTAACCATCAATGAAAATCAGGATAATCGCGGGCAAGATCTTGATCTCTTTCTCTATCTTTGTGAGAGTCCAAATTTTTCCAAGAGTGATGGAAGCTGTTCTTTAACCCTTAAGAGCGCCGGTGGAACATCGCAAGAAAGTATTGAATTTGCTCCAAAAGCTGATAAGTTCTATTTCGCTGAGGCGGTAGGCTATGAGATGGATGAAACAAAAGAAGATATTCCTTTTGAATTTGAAGTTAAGCGCCACCTTGCACACTTTGATGTAGGAAACCTTGAGATTAGTGAAGACGGAAGTGATATTCACTACACTCTTAACCCTGCTCTCACCTCTCAAAGAAAAGAATTTGTTGAAAGACGGGCAAATTTATTTGGTGAAGTTATTCTGAGAAACACTCTTGGATACTACATCACGCGAATACCTGTCCTTATTCATCCTATCAAATAGGATAGGATTTTTTAGGAACTAATTATGATGACCATGGCGAGGCGTTTTTCTTTTCTCTTAACTCTACTTCCTCTTTTCTTTGCAACGACAAAGATAACAATGGCCCATGTGGCCATCGTAACATCCAAGTCGTGGGTTCCTTTTCAGCTCATGGAAGAAGTCAAAAAGAGAGGAGAAAAGCTCCTTGTCATCACCGACACCCCTCCTCAAATTCCGCAGGATTTTTCCTTAGAAGATATAAATAGCGGTGTTGTAAGTTTTTGTCTCATCCCTATTCTCAACGAGGCCAATAAACAATTCATCCATCTTTGCGCCAAGTCCGTTCAGGCAAGTGCTATCTTCTCTATGGAAGAACAACTTCTTGAACTCACCATGCCTGATGGCCTTTACTTTCGAGACAAACTTCTTATGAAAGAGCGGCTGTTAAAAAATGGGTATGATAAAATCACTCCTTTTTTAGGAAACCTTCATTCTCCTCAATTAGTCAAAGAATTTATTAAGACTTATGACTTTCCCGTTATCCTCAAACCCAAAGATGAAATGGGGGCCGATGGTATTATTATTGTCAAATCTCAAGAAGAATTTGAACAACTTGAAGAGACAAAAGACATCAGCAATTCTTCTCTCTTTATGGAAAAATATATGTCTGGCGAAGTCTACCACGTAGACGGAGTTGTTCTTGATGGCGAAATTCTCTTTGTTCGCCCAAGCCGCTACTCTCTGGGGATGTTCTCTTTTTATCAAGAAGGAATTGCGGCCTACAGCATCGAACTTGACGGAGAAAAGAAAAAAGAAATTCTTCAAGAAACCCAAGAAGTTATTAAGGCCATGGAATATGAGAGAGGAATCTTTCACTTAGAGTTTATCAGAAATGAAAAAGGTGAACTTCATTTTATGGAAATTGCCGCCCGTGTTGGCGGAGGGATGATCAATAACCGCGCGGCCATTAGCTTCAACGTCGACTTTCATCGCATCAACTCTCAACTTTTTTTAGGTGGAGAAGATAGTGAAATAAAAAAAATGCTGCTGGATAAAACAGAAGAACTCGAAAAAAAACCTCTCTATGTCGCAGATCTTGAAGTTCCTCTTCACCCTGAGAACTCAGATAATAATAGTTGTATCTTTCGCCACTTTGACCTTAAAGAAAAAACCTTAAATGAAATGTCTACTCTCTATTGGCATCAGGCACCAAATGAGGGAGAATTAGTAAAAATGGAAAAATTTCCCACCATCAAGTTTCTTTTCCAAGGACATGATTTAAGAGCTATTGAGAGGGAAGTTGAATTTATTACTCACGAGATTATCTATCAATGCGATTAACCTTAGCTCTCTTTTTTTTTCTGGCCCTCTCTCCTGCTTCACAGGGTGGTAATAAAACTATTGACTCTTTTTACGATGCAAAAAAAATCCTCACAAAAGATGTTTACAAAAAAAATGGTCCTCTCTCCCTAAAAACCATTTACTGCCATTTTCCTTTTCAAGGAAAAAAAATTATGCACGTTCAAGGTTTAAAAAGCGCGGCGAAGAAGCTAGGAAAAAGGGCCACCCGGCTTGAATGGGAGCATATTGTCCCGGCGTCTCTTTTTGGGCATCACTTTAAAGAATGGAAAGAGGGACATCCCTCTTGTCGCAGAAAGAAAAAATCCTTTAAAGGGCGAAAGTGCGCTTCAAAAGCAAGCGATGAATTCAAAAAGATGGAGGCCGACATGTATAACCTCTATCCTTCTATTGGTGAAGTAAACAAAAAGAGAAGTAATTTTCCAATGACTGAATTTTCCTCAGACCAAAAGAAGAGGCATAAGAAAAAATTTCTTAATTGCAATATTACAATTGAAGACAATCAAATAGAACCAACGGATAGTATCAAGGGAATCATTGCACGAACTTATCTCTATATGGATTCCACTTATCATCATCTCAAACTTCTCTCGCAAAAAGAAAAAGATCTCTTTAAAAAATGGCATCTCGCCTTTCCTGTCACAGAAGAAGAGTGCACGCGCGGCAAAATAATAGAGACAATCCAAAAAAATTCTCATAAACTTTTAAAAGAATCTTGTTTAGCAACTTTTAAAAAATGGTAATTTTGTATGTGGAACAATCTTAAGGCGGGGCGTTTTTTCATCTCCCTCTTTATTCTCTTTGCAACGTCGCTTTTTTTCCTCTTAAGTTCTTGGCCTGCAGTACAGTTTGGTGAAATGCTTTCTCTTTTTCCTCCTCTTATGGCCGTCTTATTAGTCCTTATCAGTCAGAATGTCTACCTTGGTCTTGGTGGTGCCGTTTTGATTGGCGCAAGTGTCAAAGTAAACCTTGCCTTTCCTGCACAGGATATTTCTTTTCTCAAAAGTAGCTGGCATTTTTATACTAACTCTCTCCAAGATAGTTGGAATTTACAAATCTTGGCCTTTATTCCTCTTATGATGATTTGTGCCCATCTTATTATTATGCAAGGAGGAATCCAGCAAATTTTAAATGCACTGGGAAAATGGGCCAAAGGAAGAAAGATGACCCAGCTCGCAACCATTGCTTCAGGGACGATTCTCTTTTTTGATGATTATGCCAATACCATGATGGTTGGACCGGCCATGCGTCCTCTTGCAGAAAAAAATGGTATCTCTCCTCAAAAGTTGGCCTTTTTAGTGGACGCAACAAGTGCTCCTATTTCTGGAGTTGCCGTTGTAAGCACGTGGATTGGCCATGAGCTAGGGCTTTTTCGCCAGCTATCGCAATCACTGAGCTTAAATTTAGATGAATTTAATATGTTTCTCGACGCTCTTCCTTTTCGTTTTTATTGCATCATGATGTTGATGTTCACGTTGGTTATTACTTTTTTGAATAGAGATTTTGGATCTATGCTAACGGCAGAAAAAAATTATCTCAGAGAGCACCATCAAAAGAAGGCCTCTTTAGTGAAGAAGGAGGAGGAAGAAAAACCCCAATCTCTTTTTATTGCTTTTCTCAGCTCCTTTTTTCCTCTCATGATGATTTTTCTTAGTTTACTTTTTGGTCTTTGGCTTGATGGAAGCGGAGCTGATTTACTAGCGTCTTCAACCCAATTTTGGTTTTTCACTCTCTTTTCCCTGGAACACTGGAAGGATGTTCTGGTGGCCAGCGACAATTCCATCACGGTTCTTTTAATATCCTCTCTTATTGGTTTTTTCCTCACTGTAATGAGCTGTCTCTTTTTAACAAAAATAAAAAGAAAAGAGGTTGTTTTAGGGATTTTATCGGCCATCAAGGGATCTCTTTTTCCTCTTATTATCCTTTCTTTTTCATGGGCCCTCAAAGCTGTTTGTGATGATTTGCAGACGGGTTCCTATATTGCCACATTGCTAAGCGGTGTTATCTCGCCTTTTTGGTATACGACTTTTGTTTTTCTCATCAGCGCAGCGATTTCTTTTTGCATTGGAACCAGCTGGGGGACGATGGCCATTTTACTCCCTACGGCCATTCCGCTGGCGTATTCTCTCGACGCCAATAGTTATGGTATTATCACAATGGTTTCACTGGCGGCCGTCCTCGATGGATCAATTTTTGGCGATCACTGCTCTCCTCTCTCTGACACCACTATCATGAGTTCTATTTCAACAAACTGTGATCCTCTGGAGCATGTAAAAACACAGCTTCCCTACGGTCTATTTGTAGGCATAACATCTATTTTATTTGGTCATCTTTGGGTGCTTTCAGGTGGATCAATCTTTTATAGTTATCTCTTCTCACTTCTATTCATGATAAGTTTTGTTTTTCTGGTGGGAAGAAATCCAGAAAAAAGAGTCAGAAAAGAAAGAGAGGAAGAAGAAGATCGTTTAGTAAATCTAGCGAATAAAACAACATAATGTCTTTTACAAAAATAAAAAAAAGAAATTTATTTTCTTAAAACGTTATGTATGTCATTAGCAGGATTATTTTTTAACCAGGTCATGCACTTCTTAACGCTATGAAATTCTTTTTCATCTATGACTGTACCTAATCGCATATCATAAATCCTCCATTTGTCTCCACGAAGAACACACATTCGACCACCCACCACATTACCGACAG
Organism: uncultured Oligoflexia bacterium; assembly: GCA_937898585.1. Lineage (GTDB taxonomy): Bacteria > Bdellovibrionota > Bacteriovoracia > Bacteriovoracales > Bacteriovoracaceae > CALDHR01. The sequence continues at coordinate 2,717 of CALDHR010000224.1, read as the reverse complement.
ACTTCTTTAAATCAGAGACAATATGAATTCTATCCTCTGCAATCTGTTCTGTACTCAATCCTCTTACATACCCTTCAAAAACTTGAAGCTCTGGAGATAAAAGAAGTTCATCTGCAAGAACAATCAAGCATCTCTCATTGTGAGAATATTTTTCAGATCTCCAAAAAAAAGCAGCATTTGGAGGAAGACCATCGAGATAATGCTCTTTGAGTCTTTCCCCATCATCTTCCTTGCAATCTAATCCTCTTAAAACTTCACCATTAAACAATGCTGTTCCTCTATAGTAGAGGCCGTACCCCAGCTTACACTGAGAATCAATTATTAATTGATCTCTTACGGCCCTTAGCTCAAACCCCAGCAACTCAGGGTATCTCTCGTCCAAAGTCTCTAGCATTTTTTTCATGCTCCATTTCTTGGCCAAAGCATGAATTAATTGAACTCTCTCGCTAAATTTTTTATCCATTGCAACAGGGCCATATCTCAAAAAATTTAAAATAAACTTTGCCAATGAATATTGCTCATCGATGTAAATTCCTTTTTTCAACTCATCGACTTTATGCAACCTCACTAAGGTTTTTAAATAAAAATCTCCTGGTTCAAAAAAACTCTCCGCAATTAAAGATCGGGAAATTCTAACACCTTTCTTTTCTTCAAAGTTAAGACAAAGAATGTCATTTTCACCTTCAGATCCACTTGAAGTCATTGCGTAAGAATTTGTAAAATAAAGAGAGGTGAGCACGATTTTAAATAAATATTTTTTCATTAGATTCTCAATTTTATTGATCTTTTGGACAATAGCTAACACTTTCCGGCCCAAATTCAAGCTCAAGTAAAATCAGACTCTTAACTCAACCTGAGTTCTGAATTAAATATCCCTCCTAGGTAATCTCTACCTCTCTGCTTGGTAAAAACAAGAAGTTCAAGGTTTGTTAGCTTTTTGGTCAATAGTGATGGAAAGTTTTGGCCCGCCCCGAAATGTGAGTGATATTTTTTTGCAAACTTTTATAGTCATTAAACTTATTGGGCCTTTTGAGAGCACACAGAAAAACCTCTTTAAAATCAAATACTTGTAACAACTAGAGAAGAGATCAACATAGGTTGAAGGTCATTATGTTAATGGGAAGATACAAGGTCTATTGAAAAAAACTTACCCCAATGGAAGAGTGCTTGAAGTTCATTATGTTGATGGCAAAGAGCAAGGTCCATTGAAAGAAACTCACCCAGACGGAAAAATAAAAATTACTTACGGGTCTTCTAACGTTTGTACTATCCCCCCCCCCCCCTCGTAATGGCAATGAAGTATCTGTTTCCTTCGGTTGCCTTACCTCCTTTAAAATGACAGTAGGGCAATAGGAGCTGCCCCCCCCCTAAGGAGTTTTTAATTAATGATAAAAAATTGGGGGAAGGTCAAAATGATTACTGAAGATTTTAAAGGATAATTTCGATGCAAGCAATTTGGTTTTTTATTGCGAACCTAGTTTCACTAATTGGTAGTTCCATAAGCATGGTGGCCATCCCATGGTTTGTCTTACAAGTTTCTGGTGATATCGCAATTACTTCTTTTATTATGTCTGTAAGAATTTTACCAACCATTATATCACTCTTCATAGGAACTCATTTATTTGAAAACTACACCAATCGTTGGATTTGCATTATATCTGATTTATTCTCAGGAACTTTGATAATTTCTATCCCTCTTTTGTTTCATTATGATTATTTAACTTTACCATTACTTCTTGCGATAATTTGTGCGGAAGGAGCAGTTGAACAAATCAACAGAACATCTCTGTCGGCGATGATGCCTGAAGTAATCAACAAAAACAATTACTCTTTTGAAAGATTTAATGGAATTATCGGATCACTTCATAATATTGGAGATTTATTAGGTCCTGCTCTTGCAGGGGTGATAATAAGTATTATCGGTAACTCTGCAGCATTTATTATTGACGGGATAACATTTTTTGTTTCGGCCCTTATATTTAAAATTTTTCTTACAAATCTTAATAGAAAATTTAAATCAAAATCTGAAGAAGAAACTACTAGTTTGAGAAAAATAAAAAAGGGTATTATTTTTATATTTAATCACCCCCATATTAAGTATGCAGCTGTTCTGAGTATTACCGTTAATTTTTTGATCATGCCACTTTTGACACTCGTTCTTCCTTTAATGGCCCAGACAAAATTAGAAAATACAATAGATTTAGGATTTTTGTTTTCTACATTTGGGACAGGAACTTTAATTGCCTCCTTAGCATTCACTCTTTATGGATCTAAAATGAAAAAGAAAAGAATGATGGTTGGATGTAGCGTTTTATTATTTTTTTCATTAGTTTTAGGTGGATTGATTAAGTTAAAACTTGGATTATATTTTATTATTTTTTTCATTGGTCTTAGCGTTGGTTTTCTAGGTCCCTTGGATAATACTATTTTACAACAGTATGCACCAGAAGAGAAAAGAGGTTTAATATTTTTAATTTACACTTCTTTAAGGTTTCTATCAATTCCATTAAGCTATATCTTATTTGGGTTTACTCTGAAGCTATTTCCAATATTTATTACGTTCTTTTTTATGGCAGCGATAGTATTCTTTCAATTAATTTATATCATACCTGCGAAAATTGATTATGAAGGATGATGAAAGTGAACTTAAAAAAGAGATGGCCATATCCATGTTTTTTTTTTAATTTATTAGTTTGTTTTGTTTTGTTTTGTTTTGT
>CALDHR010000223.1 GCA_937898585.1 uncultured Oligoflexia bacterium | reverse complement strand
TAAAAGAGAGTGTTGATTTTTTCAAAAGAAGATCGTTGAAGAGAGAAGAGAATATTGTAATCTTCGCCACCAGTGATGGCCATTTTTTCTAAATCAAGCTGATGTTTTTTTGCGTAAATAATGGCCTCTTGAGAGTAGGGCAGAGAAGAAAAATCCAGCTGATAAGATAAATTTGACTGTTGTGCAAGATGATTTAAGTCAGAACTTAGGCCATCAGATAAATCCATCATGGCATGCACTTCTTGAAATTGTGCCAAAAACCGTCCCTCTTCAAGGTGAGGGCGAGGAAGATGGTGTTTTTCAATAAAGTAATTTTCAGAATCAGAATCAGAATCAGAATTAGAGAAATTATTTTGTTGAAGGAGAAGATGAAGACCAATGGCCGAATCACCCATTGTTCCTGTAACACATAAAAGATCACCTTCTTGGCCATGTGAGCGAAGTTTTAGATTTTGTTTTTCGACGAGCCCTTGCAGATGAATGTTGATGGTAAGTTTGTCCGGAGAGCGAGTGGTATCACCGCCTAGAAGCTTGATATTGTAAGTGGTACATTTTTTTCGCAAACCTAAAATAAACTCGCGAAGATAAAAAGAAGGTGTCTCTTTAGGAATGGCCATAGAGAGATAAGCATAAGTAGGAAAACCACCCATGGCCGCAATGTCGCTGATACTCACACTGAGGGCCTTTTGGGCAAGATGATCAGGAGGAATTTTTTCTTTTATAAAGTGAACATCTTCAACCAGAAGATCTGTTGTATTGAGTTGAACATATTGCTGATCAAAGGGCGTAACGCTGCAATCATCGCCAATACCTATCTCGTGAGGGAGAAGATCTTGCTTGAAGAGCGATTGAATTTCATGAATAAATGCAAACTCACTTAACTTTAAAGATGAAACTTCTTGGGCCAGAGACTTTGTTTGAAGTTTGACGTCTTCAATATCGCGCGCACTGCAAATAGGTGAAACAACGGCGATTCCATCAAGCCCCCAGCGAAGAACTTCTGATGCGTTATCTTTATTGATTCCGCCAATACCAATAAGGCGATGGTTTGAAAGTCTGCGAAGTTCTCTAACTTTTTTTTCATTCCAGTAATGTTTTACATCATTTTTTGTAGAAGTGGGAAAAAGAGAGCTGATGCCTAAGTAAGCGATGTCATTAAAGGACTGCACCTCTTTGGCCTCTTCCATTGTTTCAATGGTAAGACCGATAATTTTATGAGGGCCGAGAATTTTTCGTGCATCACAGTAAGGCGTATCTGTTTGACCAAGATGAACGCCATCGCAGTCAATGGCCAAGGCAATATCGATGCGATCGTTGATAAGAAGAGGAATGAATTTTTCTTGCTTTTGTCTTTGCTTCTGCAAAATTTCTTTGGCCCTTCGAGCAAGAGCAATAAAATCGCGCGTATTTTTATTCTTTTCGCGAATCTGAATGGCCGTAACGCCATTTTCAATAGCGGCCAAAAGAACATCTTCAAAATTTTTATTTCCAATTAACTCTGAATCAGTCACAAGATAAAGTGAGTAGTCATGTTGAATCATCATAATAATGACAGTTCATTTATGAGTTGAACTTTGAAACTACCAAGACCTTGTCCCTGTGATTTCTCCGCGCTTGCTTCTCCTGCAAGAGAGAGGCATTTAAAAGCATTTTGGGTGGCAGAAAATAAATCACTATCGACGGCACAAAAGGCGGCCGTTATGGCCGTAAGAATACATCCTGTCGCCGTAATTTGACTCATAAGAGGGTGACCGTGAGAATTAAGAGCGTGCTGATTATTTTTGCCTACAATGAAATCATCTTTTCCCGTTATCCCCACAGTTTCAATATTGTAAGTAGTAATAAGATTTTTTGCCGCATCCAAAAGATAATCTGCTGAATCAGCACCTACATTACTATCAACACCTTTTGATTGAATAAAGTGGCCGGCCAGACTCATAATTTCAGAAGCATTGCCTTTTAAAACCAACCGTCCTCTCTTTTCTTTAGCGTGTTGCAAAAGATCCAGCGCTGTCTGTGTGCGAAACTTGCTGGCCCCTGCACCCACAGGATCCAGAAGGATGGGAATATCTTTTTGGCAAGCAAGAGAGAGGGCCATAAACATGCTTTCTCTTTGTCTGACATCAATGGTGCCAATATTGAGAACAAGAGCATTGGAGAGCTGAATGATTTCTTCGAGTTCCTCTGGCGCATGGGCCATAAGCGGCGAGGCGCCAAGACTCAAAAGAGCATTTGCAGAAAATTCTGTGGCCACAAGATTAGTAATGTTGTGAATAAGGGGACGAACTTTTTTTATTTGCTGGATAGCAGTCGACAGCGATGACATAAACACTCTCCCTCCGCTGGTTTTAACCAGATCAGGTTCAAAGGGTCTGATGGAAAACCATCATCTCGGCCTAATGATTAAGGCGCCCCCGGAGAAATCTTGTTAATAAATAGTGGTCGGGCAGAGAGGATTTGAACCTCCGACCTTTCGCCCCCCAGACGAATGCGCTACCCCTGCGCTACTGCCCGAATAAAAAAGGAA
>CALDHR010000222.1 GCA_937898585.1 uncultured Oligoflexia bacterium | reverse complement strand
ATCTTCTTAAAGATTTAGTATTGGGAGAAAAAAAAACACCTTCCTGTTAAATTGCGCGAAAAGGCCAAGCAAGAAGGGGCCAGTTTTATTGCCGCCATTGAAGAGATGAGAGCGGGCATTGAAAATCATCTTCTTCCCTCTGTTATCTATGAGCGCCTTCTTTCTCGTTTGCGCTTGATTGAGTACTATGAGGCCAGCAAACAAATTGAAGATTTGGCCCGCATTGAAAATCTGCGCGAGCTTGCCAGTGCCATTAAAGTCTATGAGAGCGAGGCGGGAAGTGAAGCGACAGTGTCTTCTTTTATGGAAAAGCTCACCCTTGATGGCAAGCAGGCCGAAGTAGGCGAAGAAGAAGAGGAGGGAGAATTTCTCTCTCTTATGACTATCCATGCCGCTAAAGGATTGGAATTTCCCGTGGTTTTTCTTGTGGGTGTAGAAGAAGGTGTTTTTCCTTCGGCCATGAGTTTAAATGAACGGGCCCACAGTGCTCTCGAAGAAGAAAGGCGCCTTTTTTACGTCGCTATGACGAGGGCCATGAAAAGACTTTTTATTTCTTCTAGTCAGCGGCGCATGCTCTTTGGTGAAATTAAAAATCAGCGAAAATCGCGCTTTTTAGGCGAAATTCCCCGCGTTTTTTATGAGAAGATCTCCAAAGGAGCTACTTTGCAACAAAAGACAACAAAGCAAAAACAAAATGGTCCTATGGTGGGAGACCGTATGTTTCACAAGCTTTTAGGGGAGGCCGTGGTAAGGGCGGTAGAGAAGCGAGATAATAGCGATTTTGTTCAGCTGGATTTTCTTCACCTCAATACCAAAAAAGTTTTTAAGTTCCCCAGCAGTTTCCTTGAGATCCTTTCTTGAGATTCTTGGGGAAAAATACTAAGCTCCTTCATCTTTTAAAGAAGGACTTTCACAACTATGAAAATAACTCCCGAGCTAACGCAAAAAATAGCAGATTTGGCCCAAATCCAATTAACAGAGGATGAGAGCATTTATTATGCCAGTGAGTTGGCCAAAATTATTACTTCCTTTGAAGAGCTCTCAAAGGTGAATACGGAGGGCATCGATCCCCTCATCAATCCTCTCTTTGATCATAAAGAGTTTTTTGCGCATTATCAGGGCACAAGGCCTGATGAAGTACAGGAGAGTCTATCGACTCAACAAGTGCTGAAAAATGCTCCTAGTGTGGAAAGTGGTCAGTTTAAAATTAATTCTTTTGTGGAAGAGTAACAATGAGTACATTAAAACGAAGTCTCCTAGAGGCCCACGCCCTTTTAAAAGAAAAAAAAATATCAGTACAAGAGCTTACAAGAGAGGCCTTTTCTGTCGCTAAGCTAAATGAGCACAACGCTTATATCTCTCTTTTTGAAGATTTGGCCCTCGCTGAAGCACAAAAGACAGATGACCTCATCGCTCGTGATGGGGTGAAAGGCCCTTTGATGGGCATTCCCTATTCCCTTAAAGACATTTTCTTGACAGAGAACTTGCGAACCACCGCTGCTTCCAAGAGCTTGCTAAACTTTATTTCGCCCTATGACGGATTTGTGGCCAAAACGTTGAAAGAAGAAGGTGCTCTTTTAGTAGGAAAAAATAATCTCGACGAGTTTGCCATGGGCTCCACCAATGAAAACTCGGCCTTTGGTGCTGTTCTCAATCCCCTCGATAAAAAAACAGTGGCAGGAGGCTCTTCAGGTGGATCGGCCGCCGCTGTGGCCGAAGGATCTAGCTACTTTAGTATAGGAAGTGATACGGGAGGATCCATCCGGCTTCCCGCCAATTTTTGCGGACTGACATCCTATAAACCCACTTATGGTGCCGTTTCTCGCTTTGGCCAAATTGCCTTTTCTTCAGGATTAGATCAGGCCTCTCCCATTGCTCGGGATGTAAGTGATTTGCATGCTGTCGCGCAAGCTCTTCTTAAAAAAGACCCCAAAGATAATACCTCGATTGCTCTTCCAGGAGGAGGACTCTCTTCTTTAGAAGGGGCCTCGTTGAAAGGGAAAAAAATAGGCATCGTCAAAGATTATGAAGGCAAAGTCTCACCTGTTGTAGAAGAGGCCCTTAAAAAGGCCAAAGAGGCCGCTCAAAAAGGGGGAGCAGAGATTGTGGAAGTTGAGCTTCCTCACGCTAAATACGCCGTGAGCGTCTATTATTTAATGGCGCCTAGTGAGGCCAGTGGAAACTTGGCCCGTTATGATGGGGTTCATTATGGTTACCGCTGCCAGGATGCAGAAAATATTGAAGAGCTTTATAAAATGTCGCGGGCCAATTCTTTTGGACCTGAAGTGAAAAAAAGAATTATGCTGGGGACATTTGCCCTTTCAGTGGGATACTTTGATGCTTTTTATCAAAAGGCAGCAAAAGTTCGCCGTCTTATTCAAAGAGATTTTCAAAAGGCCTTTAGTTCTTGCGATTTTATAATGGCGCCTGTCTGCCAAAATACGGCCTTTGAAGTAGGGGCCAAGCGAGAGACCCTTGATCTGTACATGAATGATCTTTTCACTATTCCCGTCAATTTGGCCGGCCACTCGGCCATTGCCATGCCCACAGAAGATTTTATCCATGGAAAAAACAAAAAAGCGACGGGAATTCAGCTTATTGCCTCTCAGTTTCACGACAGTGAACTTTTTAAGGTTTCTTACGCTCTTGAAAGAGAGCTTCAAGGCAAAGGAAGTAAGGTATGAGCAATGCACAATACGAAGTAACCATTGGGCTTGAGGTTCATGTTCAACTTTCCACGAAAAGTAAAATTTGGTGTTCTTGCGCCGTTAAAACCATGGCACAGGTGAATAGTACTGTTTGTCCCGTGTGTTTAGCGATGCCAGGAAGCTTGCCTGTGCTCAATAGGGCCGTCGTTGAAAAGGCCGTTTTGGCGTCTTTGGCCTTAAATTTTCAGCTCAATTATCAATCATTTTTTGATCGCAAAAATTACTTTTATCCCGATCTTCCCAAGGGGTATCAAATTACGCAGTTTTTTACGCCCATTGCCGAGAAAGGTTTTTTGGAATTGGAGCTGGAGGAAGGTGAGAAGAAAAAAATTTCTCTTGAGCGGCTTCAAATAGAAGAAGATACGGGAAAATCGCAGCATGCCAGTACGGGTTCTTTAATTAATCTCAATCGGGCGGGAACACCTCTTATTGAAATTGTCTCGGCCCCTGAAATTAAAAGTGCCCAAGAAGCGGCCCTTTATTTCAAAACTCTTTGCGATACCTTGACTTTTTTAGGCGTCACAGAGGGAAATTTGCAAGAAGGAAATTTGCGCTGTGATGCCAATGTGTCTCTTGCTGAAGTAGGAAGTAAAAAACTAGGAACGCGGCGCGAGATTAAAAATCTCAATAGCTTTCGCAATGTAGAGAAGGCCATTGAATCAGAGATAAAACTTCAAACAGAAATTCTCTCTCAGGGAGGAAAAGTTAAGCAGCAGACACTAGGTTTTGATGCCAACACCCTCACCATTAAAGTATTGCGTGAAAAAGGTGAATCTTCTGATTATCGCTATTTTCCAGAACCTGATGTTCTTCCTATTTTACTGACAGAAGATGATGTTTCAGCATTGAAAAAAAAGATGGTGGAGCTTCCAAGCGAAAAAAGAGAGCGCTATAAAAGCGATTTTGAATTATCTCAATACGATGCTTCTGTGCTCACTCAATCAAAAGAGTTGGCCTTGTATTTTGAAGAGGTGATGTCGTTGTACAAGGGAAAAGCAAAAAATGCGGCCAATTGGATTATGGTAGAGCTTCTTCGTTTTCTCAATGAGGCCAATTGTAGTCCTAAAAATTCGCCTATTTCTCCGGCAAATCTCGCTGAATTACTTTTGCTCATTGATAGCAAGGTGATTTCAGGAAAAATGGCCAAAGATGTCTTTGAGAAGATGTATGATGAAAAGAAAAGTGCGAAAGCTTTAGTTGATGAATTAGGGCTCTCTCAGATTACTTCTGAGGAAGCAATTGGAAAACTCATTGATGAAGTCATTCAAAAGAGTCCGCAGCAGCTCAGCGATTACCGAAATGGAAAAGATCGTTTGTTTGGTTTTTTTGTAGGACAAGTAATGAAGCTTTCTCAAGGAAAAGCAAACCCTGATCTCGTCAATAAAATTTTAAAAGAAAAGCTTTGAAGATGAGAGCTATTGGCGAATAGTCTTTTTTTGTAGCTGCATAATTTCCACTAATTCATGAACAACTTTTTCTCGTGCGCGCGCAATATCGTAGGCCTTAGGGCGAAAATCATCTTCCATGAGGATGGTATAAATTTTTTCGGCCTTTTTGCGGTTGATGGCGCGAAGAATATCGCGCTGAAAATCCATCTCTGTTTGTTTGAGGGCCAAGGCCCAAATAGATTGGTGGATGTTATCTCCTAGTTGAAAGAGAGTGTTTGGGTCAACCTGGGTAACTTGCTCAAAGGAAAAACTCTCAAAGAGGAGCTCTCGTCCTAGCTTTTCATTGCGAAGCATTAACTGCCGGATAAGTTTTACTTTTTCCGTGTGATCCATGGTTTTTAACATGGAGACAATTTGTTCGCGGCCATTAATAAAAATTTCGCTCATGGGCTTTCTCCATATTTAGACATACTTGCTTCAAATTTTGTTCTGGCCTGCTCGAGAGTTCTTTGATGAGAATCATTCATCTGGTTAATTTGACTTGACTGTGATTCTTGCAGCTCTTTTTTCTTATCTTCGTGAATTTGTTTAAGGTCCATGAGTTCACTATCTAGCTTTCTCTCTTCGATTTTTAGCCTTTCCATATGCTTAATGCGCATTTCATTTATTTTTCGTTCTGTTTCATTGCGCAGCGTTGTAATTTTACTTTCGTAATCGCGATCAATTCCTTTGAGGAGCTCATCTCCAACCTTGATCCCTTTTTCATACTTCGTCTGATACTCTTTCTTCATTGTGCGCAAATCATTTTGCAGTCGTCGGTACTCTGATTCGCGGGCCTGACTTGCTTGCATTGGAGACATTTCTTGCATTTTTCACCATCTCTCATTAAAGTTCATGGTTTTTCATCATTTTATTTCTTATTTTAAAGATACGAGAGAACGAGTAAACTTTGAAAGGTTGGAAAAAAATGACTCCTCTTGATTTTTTTGTGGTGGGTTAAAAGCATGGATTTAGTCGGTTTTTTTGAAGAAAAAGATATCAAGAGTTATTTTCAATGGCTTGAGCTCGATGAGTATTCTATTACTTGGCAAGGGATTCATAAAGATCGCTTTGAGTCTTTCTGGAATGCTCTTTTTTTGCCAGGTCTTTCTTATGAACAACTCTTTGTTCGTTTTAATAAGCTTATCTCTTATATTAGACCACGGCCTATTTATTCATGGCTTCATTATTTAAGATCAAAGT
>CALDHR010000221.1 GCA_937898585.1 uncultured Oligoflexia bacterium | reverse complement strand
TGGTCTTGATATGGACCACACTCTTGTTCGCTATAACACAGAGAAGTTTGAACTACTTACTTTTAAGGAAATTTTAAAAAAACTTGTTAAAAGTAAAAAATACCCGGCCAGTATCCAGAGACTTTCCTTTGACTTTAATGATGCTATTCGTGGACTTGTTATTGATAAAGTCCGTGGAAATCTTATCAAGCTTGGAACTTATGGACGAGTCAAAAAAGTGATCCATGGTAATCATCATCTTACTCATGAAGAGATAGAGGCCATCTATCAAGACCTGGTCATTGATCTTAAAGATGATCATTTTGTGGCCGTAGACACAACTTTTTCAATCTCTTATGCCGTCTCTTATGCAAGGCTTGTGGCCCTTAAAGATGCCAAAAAAATTAATATCAATAACTATAGTGAAATTGCTGATGATATTGCCCATGCTTTGAATATTTCACACATGGATGATTCTCTCAAAAAAGTTGTGCGCAATAATCTAAGTAAATACATCATCCAAGACCCTGAGGTTGTTGTCTATTTAGAGCGGATGAAAAAAGCAGGGAAACAACTTTTTCTCATCACAAACTCTGATTATAGTTATACGAAGGCCTTACTAGATTATACGATTTCTCCTTATCTTCCTAAAAATTCACACTGGAGCAAACTCTTTGATTTAATTATCGTTAACTCCAACAAGCCTGCTTTTTTTACGGCGCGCCAGAGCTTTCTCAAAATAGATCCTAAAAATGGTCTGCTTTCCAATATGACAGGTGAGCTAAAAAAAGGAATCTATCAGGGTGGGTCGGCCAAAGTTTTAGAAAAAGACTTCAACCTCAAAGGTCCTGAAATTCTCTATCTTGGTGATCATATTTATGGCGACATTCTCACTCTAAAGAGATCTTGTAATTGGAGAACGGCCCTTATAATTGAAGAAATGGCCGATGAAGTTGAGAGATTTTCTTCTGCCAAAGAATACCTTGGTCGCATTGATGAGTTGATGCGAGAGAAAATTGATATTGAAAATTCTCTTAACATCCTCTTGGAAAATAAAGTAAAAATTAAAAAGAAGGGAGAAGCGCAAGGAGTCGATTCTCTTTTTAAACTCCTCAAAGAAGTTGATAATGAAGTAGGTCAGCTTATTAAGAAATACAATTCTTACTTTAATGAAAGCTGGGGTGAAGTTATGAGAAGTGGGATTGAAAAATCTCGTTTTGCAGCTCAGGTAGAAAAATACGCCTGTATTTATATGTCAAAACTCAGCGATCTTGGAGAGTACTCTTCTCGTCATTATTTTCGTCCCCATCGAATTTTAATGCCTCACGAGCTCTAAAGCACGGTTAACTGCCTCTACTGCATTAACTAGGCGGCCTGTTTTAGTGTAACCTTGAATCTGCGGAAGTTTTCTTCCTGTCGACAGAAGAATCTCTTTAACCTCTTCAACTGTTAAATCTTTGTTCACGGCATACATAAGAGCTACAATTCCAGATACAAAGGGAGCGGCCATGGAAGTGCCACTATTCATATAAATGTTTCCTCCTGGTCCTGTGCTTAAGATGTCTGCTCCTGGAGCATTTACATGAATCCATTTTCCTGTGTTGCTATAAGGATTCATTTTTCCATTTCTCATAATAGAGGCCACACTTAAGACTGCAGGATAATTTAATTTTGCGGGATAACAATCAAAAGGACCATTGTCCGGATCATATTTATTGCAAGCGGCCACAACAAAAAAAACATTATTGTCGTTAGCGTATTTTACTGCTTCATCAATAGCGCGAGAATAGGTTCCTCCTCCCCAGCTATTATTCATGACTTTGGCGCCATTATCCACAGCATAATAAATAGCACGAACAGCATCGGATGTTGTTGAAGACCCATCTCCATCAATAAAGCGAAGAGGCATAATTTTTGTTTTAGGTGCAACGCCTAGAACTTTTCCGTGGGCCGCAATGATACCGGCAACGTGTGTTCCATGATGAGTTCCGTCTATGGGATATCCATCATCATAAACAAAATCCCATCCTATTGTGTCATCTACATAACCATTTTCATCATCATCAATTCCATTATCGGGAATTTCTGCTTCATTATGCCAAATATTATTTTTTAAATATTTATGAGCGAAGGCCACTCCTGAATCAAGAACGGCCACAACAACATCTTCGCTTCCCTGGGTGATTTCCCAGGCCTCTGGTGCATCGATGTCGATATTATTGCTATTATCAAGTCCCCACTGATCTTCTCCTATATAAGGAGCTGCCTTAATATTGTGTTGTATGCGATAGACGGGTTCAATGTAATCAATTTCATCTCTATTAATTCTTGGAAGAGGTCCATTTAAAGTTACTTCAACGAGAGAAGATCTTCCTTTAAATTCACGTGCTTCAGAGATTGGCAGAGAAGATAGGACATCTGTTGATCTTGCTCCTTCTTTAAAACCAATAATATAACGGCCAGGGATGACTTCTTCTTTGGCAAAAAGAGAAAAAGTTAAAAGAGAGATTGATAAAAAATAGCGCATAGAAACCTCCATGCGCTATATATCGGGATATCTTAAATAAACCTTTAGATGAAACTTTTTTACTTCTCTTTGGTAAGACTGTTAAAAAGTTTTCCAAGAGATTTAACGGAAACAAGCCAACCACCAATAATTCCAAAAAGAATAATGGCAATAGGAATTGTAATTTCAGAAAGTGTTCCAAAAACAAGAAGAACTTGCTGAACCACTGCTCCTCCGGCCTTTCCAAGTCTTGCTCCCACAACATCAATAGCGGCCTTTCCTTTTGTTTTTGATTCTGAATCAAGAGGAATATAGGCCATCTCTTTTGTTGGATCAAAAAGAGAGTACTTACAAGATTTTGACATAATATTCTGAACGGTTCCAAACATAACGGCCAAGAAAAGTGGCGTCATTCCTAAAATTTCACAAAGAGGTGCAAAGGTGTCAGAGAAAATAATAAAAGCAAAAAAACCAGCACCTGAAACAAGTAAGATAAATGGTGTACAAAGAGCACCAACTGTCCATCCAAAGCGTCTCATTACGTTGCCTGCAACAAAAAGCATCATAATAATTGTCGTTACACCAAGGTAAAGAGAATAATTACTGATAAAATCATAATACTCTGCCTTTGTTGGGTAAAGAAGGCGAACTTGGTTTTTCCAACTTACTTCAATAAGATTGATGGAAATATTGTAGGCAAGGACAATAGCGGCCACAAGAAAAAGGTACTTTGAAGAAAAGAGAAACTTAATACTCTCTCCCATTGTCATTTTAGGTTTTGATTTTTTTGCTTTTTTCTCAGCGTTAGGGTCATAAAAACGCTCATCTGTTAAGACATTGCGATGAATCCACTCGTGAATCATCATAATGGCAACCGTCGAGATTGTTACAATGATACCAAGATAAATAAGACTTACTCCCCACTGCTCTGTTTCTTCTGTTAAATGAAGACCGGCCTGTGAGATAAAAGAACCTATTGGCTTCACTGCAACGAGAGCAATATTGGCACCGATACCAAAAAGAGAATAAAATCTTTTTGCTTCTGAAATTTTTGTAATTTCATTGGCAAATGACCAAAAGAGAAGAGAGAGAGCAACGCTTCCCCAAAGTTCGGCCATGATATAAAAAAGAGAAAATGTCCAATAACGGAACATCCCAATAAAACTTTTTAAGAACATCATACTGCTTGGCAAGATACCTTCTAAGTAGTCACAAAGAGCAATAGGATGAATTGAGTCTCTCAAAGGGTAGAGAACAAAACTAAAAATGGCAAAAAAAGCTAAGAAAGGGACAAGGCTATAAAAAAACAATTTTCTTTGTTCAAAAGCATTGCTCATTTTTGCGAAAAAAAGCATGAAAATAATCGATCCAGGAAGAACTCCCCATACTTTAATAAAAGGGATAACTTCCGCACCAGCGGAGGTGATAAGCTGAGCATCTTTGGCATTTCTAAGTAAGCTGTAATTCAAGCTAATAAGCCCAAACATAAAAAGCATGGGAATAATTTTTTTTAGCTCATAAT
>CALDHR010000220.1 GCA_937898585.1 uncultured Oligoflexia bacterium | reverse complement strand
AAAGTAAAAAAATTAGGCCCAATGCTGCTCAAAAAATGACAACCTGTGCAGAGTTAGTTTGTACTAATTCCCTAAAGTCTCTCAAAGAAGAGTCGGCCCATGGGCTACTCAAGAGAGAAATGAAGGCCTTCTCCTCTGTCGTTTTAGAAGTAGGCGAGACCTGTAGTGTTCCGGCCGGAGATGCGTTGGCCGTAGATAGAGAGATATTTTCCCAAAAAATAACCCAAAGACTTCAAAGTCATCCTCAAATTGAATTCGTCGACAGAGACATCAGTTCTCCTCTTGAAGTGATGAAAGAATATAACGCTAATTGTTCTATTGTTTGTACGGGCCCTCTTACAACAGACAGTTTAAGTAATTGGATTGAAGAAGAAGTGTCCACAAAAGATTTTCACTTCTATGATGCTATTGCTCCCGTTGTTGAGGCCTCTAGCTTAGACTTTACAAAACTCTATTGGAAAGACCGCCATTCAAGTGATCCTGAAAAGGCCGATTACTTGAATGCCCCTTTTACCAAAGAGGAGTATGAAGTTTTTATTGAAGGACTTAGATCAGCGGAGAAAGTTCCAGCAAAAGATTTTGAGGATTATATTTATTTTGAAAGCTGTCTTCCTATTGATGTCATGGCAGAGCGAGGAGTTGATACGGCCAGATTTTCTTGCCTGAAACCCATTGGACTTGAATTAGAAGATGGAAAACGGCCTTATGCTGTGGCCCAATTGCGAAAAGAAAACTTACTGGGCGACGCTTTTAATTTAGTGGGGATGCAGACAAAACTTACTTATAAAGAGCAGTTAAGAGTTTTTCGCCTTATTCCAGGTTTAGAAAAGGCCCAATTTTTACATCTTGGATCTGTTCATCGCAATAGCTTTTTAAATTCAAAAGAGTTACTCAGTGAAAACTTGAGTTTGAAAAAACACCCAAATGTTTTTTTTGCGGGGCAGATCACAGGAGTTGAAGGCTATACGGAAAGTGCTTCCATGGGGCTTTATGCTGCCTTTCAAGTTTTATGCCAGTTAAAGGAAATTCCCTTTATCCCCTTTCCCGTAGAGAGTGCCATGGGAGCATTGGTGAATTATATTATGACGATGGAGCGTCCGGCACCAAGTAGTATTAATTTTGGCCTTCTTCCTTCACTTGATGTAAAAATTAAGGGGAAAGATAAAAAGAAAATAAAGCGAAAGCTTATTAGTGAAAAATCTATGTCCTCTTTTGATTCATTTTTTCAACAAAGGTGTTTGGATGTCCTCGGAAAAAATTAAACTTTTACAAGATATGACGGATAAGACTATCGTTGTGGCCGGAGCAGCAGGATTTGTTCCAGGTCATCTTTGTGAATACTATCTTAAGAAAAAAGCAAAAGTCATTGGTCTCGACAATTTTATTACAGGAACCAAGGAGAATATTGATCTACTGAGTAAATATCCTAATTTTACATTTTTAGAATGCAATATTTATGAACAACTTCCCTCCATGGAGCATCTTAAAATTGATTATGTTTTCTCCATGGCCTCTCCGGCCTCTCCTATTGATTTTGCAAAAATTCCTATTGAAATTATGAGAGTTAATTCAGAGGGGACGATGAATTTATTAGAACTTGCTAAGAATCATCACGCTCGTTTTCTGGAGGCCTCTACATCAGAAGTTTATGGTGATCCTGAGATTCATCCTCAGGTAGAAGATTATGTCGGGCATGTTAATCCTATTGGACCTCGCTCTTGCTATGATGAATCCAAGAGATACGCAGAGGCCCTAACAATGAGTTATCATCGAAAGTTTGGCGTAGAGACGAGAATTGTGCGTATTTTTAATACCTACGGTCCTCGCATGAGGCCAAATGATGGAAGAGTGATCCCCAATTTTATTAATCAGGCCTTAGAAGGAAAACCTCTTAGTATTTATGGAGATGGTCTTCAGACGCGTTCTTTTTGCTATGTAGATGATTTAGTGCGGGCCATTGATTATGTTATGCACTCAGATGATGTGACACCTTTTAATATTGGAAACCCCGATGAATACACCATGCTAGATGCTGCAAAATTTATCAAAGAAGCGCTAAAGAGTGAATCTGATTTGGCCTTTCATCCTCTTCCGCAAGATGATCCCAAGAGAAGAAGACCTGATATTGGAAAGTTACAAAAAGTCTCTGATTATAGGCCAGAGATTTCTTTTGAAGAAGGATTGAAAAGAACAACTCAATTTTTCAGAGAGAAACTACAATGACTCAAATTGCGTTATTAACTGATCAGCTAGTTGAGAGAGATAATTCAACAGAGCACTTTGAAGCATTTTTAGATTTTTTTCCCGAAGAAGAAACAAAAATTTTTACTTGGGCCCATCGAGTAGGACAAATTTTGGGGCCAGTAGAACAACGACGTGTCTCTTCGAGCTACATTGGTCGCTTAGCAAAAAATAAAAAAAGATTTTATCAGTGGAGTTTCCTCCTTCCTTTTATGAAGAAAACTTTTGAAGTTCCTTGCTTCTTTGACAAGGGTATTATCTTTTCTAATGGTTTTTCTCAAAACTTAGATTGGGAAAAGAAAAAAGAAAAGATTGTCTATTTTTTTGACGATAGAGATTCACCTAATAAATTTTTTCTCCAAATATCTGATCAATGGAAAAAAGAGAAAAATAAGCAGCAGTGGAATGACTTTGCAAAAATTGCTTTTAGTTCTCATTTTCTTAAAAAAGAATTTGCTAAAAAATATGATGTCGATGTTACTACAGCTGAGATCCTTTACCCTTTTATTAAGACTTCAGAGCTTCCCCTTGTCCCTA
>CALDHR010000219.1 GCA_937898585.1 uncultured Oligoflexia bacterium | reverse complement strand
CTAACTCTTCTCTGTCTTGTGTAAATAAAGATAAAACTTGGTGCATTCCATAGGCGAGAATGGCCCCCATAATATGCTCATCGCCATAATTAACTTCACAGTAGTATGAAACATTCATCAAAGAAGAAAGAACATTTGCCTTCTCTCTTTTTCCTTTAAAATAAGAGCGGATAAATTCTTTGGTTAATCTTTTTTTTGTTCTCTCTCGATTCAATAAGCGATCAATGTTAATCTGTCTTGTTCCCTCAAAACAGGCCAGTTCATTAAAATCACTGTCATCGAGCTTTCTATAAAGAAAAGCAAAGTAATCAGCGAAATTTTCTGTAAAAACTGACATCGTCTGCTTCATGATAAAGTCAATTTCATTAACATCGCCTCTTTTCTTTCCTTCATAAAGACGAGAGTAAAAAGAGTTATTTAAATTAAAAAAAAGATGATGCCCGAACTCATGTGCTATAACGGAAGGATTTTTTGCAAAGTTAGAACCATATCTGCTTAAATAAGTTTTAGAATGAGGAAGAAAAACAAGCATCGGGTAATAAGAGTCCTGACCTTTTTGAGTAGAATAACCCGCCGTCCAAAAGGCATTATCCATAAGCGCCCTATCCTCTTTTCTAATGAGAGGCTCTACCACCAAAGAAAGAGGAGTGAGAAGCTTTTTCTCTCCTGATATAGAGAAATAAAACTTCTTACTTTCATTTAATGTATATAAAATACCAAGTGATAAGTTCTCTACAGATTCCGACCAATACTGGTTTTTACAGAAATATTGAGGTGAAAAATCCTTGCCTGTTATCAGCTCTTTAATATCAGAATCTACATGCCCTTTACTTTCCACTGCGGTTAAAAAAGAAAAATCTTTTTGAAGAAAGGAAAAATATTTTTTATTTCTATCTCCTAAATGAAAATTAATTTCTCCTGCTCGCAATGGTGATATAGAAAAATCACAGTAAGAATCTTGTCTCAAAGAAAAATTTATCTCACTCATATCAATTAAGGGACGATGAGGGATCCTTCTTTGATTAATATCTTCAAAAATAAGCTCACTTAAATTAATACTCTCTTCGCGAGCACATCCCATGAAGAAAAAAAGCAAAATAAAATAGACGAATTTCATACAAATCCCTTCTGCTATTATATATGAATACATTTGACGAATGAAACAAGATTGGCCAACATTGAAAAATGATGCTCCCTTCTTTCGCTCTAAAGAAAAATTAATTACCCCAATAGGATGAAATTTTCTATGACTTTTCCAGAATCCCCCTCCTCCGAGGAAGAAAAAAACCTCTCGCTAGAGGCCCTCCCTCTTATGGATCGACACAAACTTCAGCTGGGAAGAAGACTTGGCCACCTCGCCACAGGGAGCCTTATGGGGCTTACCTACTTAATGGTTTTAAATCACCAACAGGTTATCTACCTCCTAGGGGCCATTAGCTGCATCGTCTACCTTTTAGAACAAATCCGTATAAACTATCCCGAGCTTCAAGACTTCTTTGCACCTATCACACGCCTTTTTTTTCGGGCAGAAGAACAACTTAAAGAGTCCGCGGCCATTCCCTACGTCATGGGTGTTTTGCTCTGTATTATTACATTTCCAAAAGAATCGGCCATTATTGGCATCTTAACTCTGGCCATCTGCGATCCTCTCTCGGCCATTGTCGGCATTAGCTTTGGAAGAAAAAAAATAATGGGACACAAAACATGGGAAGGTTCTTTGGCCTTCTTTACATTTTCGGCCTTAATCTCTTACTTTATCCTTTCTACACAGCTTCATTTATCAATGGGACAAAATATCCTCATTTCAATTTTAACGGCCCTCTGCTCAAGCTTTATGGAAATTCTCCCCATTCGCATTGATGATAATTTAACGATTCCTCTTTTCACATCCCTTTTTTCCCTTATTTTCCTCACACTCTTCAGATAAAATGAAAGAATTTAATCTCCCTCATTTTTTTATCATTACTCCTCTTTACTGCGAAGACTTGGCCATTGAAGAAATATTAAATAAAAGCAACATCCCTCTCTCTTCTCTTAAGCAGGAGAAAGGTGGCCTCAATCTCAGCAATGTAAGTATCGAAGAAGGACTTAAACTCAACTATCTCCTTAAAATTCCTGTAAGAATATTACTTACCCTTGATGAGTTTAAGGCCAAAGATTTTCCTCGACTTTATGAAAAGCTGACAAAAATAAAGTGGAATGACTTTCTTCACGATCATGAAATGCCAAAACTTCACTTCTCTAGTGAAAAATCTCTTCTCTTTGATTCACGTAAAGTAGAAAAAGTTCTCTTTGATGCTATAGAGTTTAATTATAAGAAAAATCCTCCTAAGCAACTAGGCGAATCAAAGGTCGGAAAAGAAATTTTTATTCGCATTCATGAAAACAAGGTGAAAGTTAGCATTGATACAACAGGAGATCCTCTTTACCACCGAGAAGAAAATTTTTCGCCCAAAAGAGTAAAAGGATCTATTCGTGAAAATCTGGCCTATGTCATGATTTTTGCTGCTATGAAATATTTAGAAAAAAATAAAAACACCGTCATAAACCCTATGATGGGAAGCGGAACAATTTTAAAAGAGGCCTTTCTCTATAACTCTCTTCTAACGAAAAGATCTTTCTCTTTTGAAGACTTTACCTTTGTTCAAAAGAAAAAAATAAAAAAACCATCTCTCCCTAAGGAAGAAAATTGTTTCTCTCATTTTATCGGTTTTGATATTGATGATTATGCCCTTCAAATGAGCAAGGACAACTTTCAAAATAGTGAA
Organism: uncultured Oligoflexia bacterium; assembly: GCA_937898585.1. GTDB lineage: Bacteria > Bdellovibrionota > Bacteriovoracia > Bacteriovoracales > Bacteriovoracaceae > CALDHR01. The sequence goes on along the minus strand of CALDHR010000219.1, from coordinate 27 downwards.
GAATGCTCAGAAAAAATTTGCCTCTCT
>CALDHR010000218.1 GCA_937898585.1 uncultured Oligoflexia bacterium | reverse complement strand
AAAGAATTCTCAAAAAAAAGATTTTTTGAAAAAAAAGAAAAAACCTCTTTTCCTTCCTTTTGCAAGTTGGCCATTAAAAATAAAGTACTATCTTTATAAATATTAAGCTTCTCAAGGGGGTCAATTAAAAAGAGATGCTTCGTTTTTTTCATTACTTTTATCCCAAAAGAAAAGTTAAAATCATAGTAGAATACTTATTCCTCCATTATATCTAACATCTTTTTTAGCATCGTTCCATTCAAAAGCTTTAAAAACAGTTTTCACTCCACCTGTTAACGTTATTGTTCTTGTAAGCTTAATTTTTAATGTAAACTTTCCAAAAACAGCATCATTTCTTTCTTTATCTTTTTTAAGATGAATAAAAAGCTCACTTCCACTTACATCATAGTAAATGTCTGATTCTTCTCCTTTGAATTGTTTTGCATATCCAATAGAGATAACCGGTAAAATTGGCCAATTTTGAGCACCTAACATCTGCCTAATACCAACACCGTAAACATCTGTTTGTTGACGATCCTGCCTATTAACAAAACGAACTCCTGGATAAAGATCGTAAGCTGTATTAACTGTTGTGATTTCTTGCTCTTTTGAATAGTTAAATTCTATTCCTGTATAAGTAAAAAAATATTGGGCCAAAACAAAACTATAGCTTCGTGTCACCTGATTATTTTCATCATGTTCACCGTAGTACTGCTTTTGATAAGAAAAATTTCCGCCAATCTCCATCACCGCCATCATAGGGCCGCTCATAAAAAAAAAATAAAGAAAAAATAAATATTTTATTAGCTTCATTTTCTACTCCTCCATTTTTTTTCTTATTTCACTAATAGAGCTTTGAAATAGATCAATATACTCTTCACCATATTGCTCAATCCATTCAGGTGATAAGAAGAAAAAAGCACCAACTGCAAGCGTTGGTATTTCATGAGAAATAAACATTCCACTTTGAAGCTTTTTATAGGTTCCACGCGAGATTTTTTTTAAATCATAAATTTTTCGCCCTGATTCATCTCGAGCTGCAAGAAGATCTTCATCACTAACTTCCGCAATTCGAATATCTTCACCTAGATTATCAATAGAATTCATAAAAGGAGATTTTGGGGCCCCGACAAATATTAAAGCGTAATTCTCATTTTGCATTAACTTTTGAAGGACGGAAACTCCTCCAGAGTTCATCGTTTTTACTTTTCCATACTCTGGAACAATTAACTTGATGGCACTCCAGGTAGAAGATGTCCCCGACCCCTCTTCTCCAATAAAAAGAGTAAACCTACTTCCTATTTTTCTAAGATCTTGGAATGTTTTGATACTAGAACTTCTTGGAACTAAAAAGTGAAGATACTCCTCATAAATAGGCAGTACTGCATTAAATACTTTCTTCTCAGGATTTTGCTGCATGAATAAACGACGAGAATCGTACTGAGCAATATAAGCATCTAACTCCCCCTCTCTTCCCATTGAAAAATTTTCAATAGATCCTTTTGTAATCTCTACTTTTACATTTACCTTCCCCCTCAAAGAATCTTGCATCATTTTACCAAACAAATAATACATTCCACGAATTGATGCTGTCCCTAACCTTAAAACAGGGAGTTTCTTTTCAAGAAAGAGGGCCAGGTCTGGATGAATAAGCAAATCTCTTTGAATAAACCGAGGAACATAAAACTTGTTTCTCTTGAGGCCGGCCCGCTTATAGGCCTTCATGTTTTTATCTAACTGTAAAAAATGCTCTTCCCCAGCTTTTTGCTTATTCTTCTTTATAAATTTGAGCCATTTTTTTATCCCTTTATCTCCTTGCAAATGATAAAAAAACAAAGAAGCATCTTCATCTTCCATTTGATAAATTTTCCACAAAACAAGTGTGTCCCACTTTTCAAAATGAGATTTTCCTTTATACAACCATTGAGGATAATTTCCCCCTTTGATGAATTGTTCCTTGCGAGAAAAATAATTTTTTTTATTAAAATGAAAATCGTAAGAGATAAAATTCAAAAATTCATCATCTTGATATTTAATTTTTTCTTCATCCAGTTTTTTATACTCCCCACCATCAGAAAAATGCTTATAATACTCTTTAAATTTTTCAGGTGATAAGTAGTCTGAAGAGAAAACAAAAGAAAAAGAATAAAAAAATAAAAGAATAAAGGGGATCATTTTTTTTAAAGCGCCAAGCATAAAACCTCCTGGCGCTCTATCAATTCATTATAAAGACTATTTGCTAAAAAACCGTTAGATCCGGAGCTGGATAGCTTTTCCCGTGGTCCTTTACGATTTCTCCTTGGCAAGAAAGCGCCGTTGCTTGAGTTATCTTAACATCAACCCAGTGCCATAAATAATCCATGGACTCATTTTCCGGCCTAAAATGGACAATCCTCATGCAATTTGTCCGACCTTTCCATTTCAAAACATCTTTTTTAGTGCCTGACTCATCTACTAAAAGACGATAAACTCGCCCCACCATCTCTTGTCGTAAATCTGCCTGGATTGCTAACTGTAGCTCTTGGATCTCCCAGAGCCTCTGACGCCTTTCTTCTTCAGATAAACTATCCTTCATACGGGCGGCCTTTGTTCCGGGCCTTGCTGAATAAGAATAAGCATAAATAAAGTCATACTGTGCTTCTCTCAACAAATTTAGTGTCGCCTCATGCTCCTCTCTTGTTTCATTGGGAAAGCCAGCAATAATATCTGTAGATAAAACAATATCAGGACGGGCCTGACGCAACTTCTTTAAGAGACCTAAATAGTGCTCAACGGTATACTCTCTTAGCATGCGCTGAAGCACAGTGTTTGAACCAGATTGCACAGGTAAATGAAGATGACGAGATAACTTAGAAGAACTTCCATGCACAGAAATAAGCTCGTCTGAAACATCGTAAGGATGACTGGTAGTATAGCGAATAAGGGCCAACCCCTTAATTTTATCTAGCTCTATAATTAACTGGGCCAAGCTCTCTTTATTGTCTTTTCCAAAAGAATTAACATTTTGACCCAAAAGAGTAATTTCTTGAATACCTTGATACTCTACGAGTCGTTGCACATCTTTAACAATCTCACTTACTCGCCTAGATTTCTCTCTTCCTCTTGTAAAGGGGACAATGCAATAAGAGCAAAATTTATCACATCCCTTTATAATATTAATATAGGCCTGAGGTTTTCCATGAGTAATTTTCGTCTCAATAGAATAATCCCTGCTTCTATCCCAAGTATTGACAGAAAATTTATTTTCACCTGCATAGGTGCGATAAACAAGACTACTGATATCATCAATAACATCTGTGCCAAAAGCAAAGTCGAGGTGATTATATTTTTTAATCAGATCCTTTCCCTCTGTCTGGGCCACACATCCACCAACCCCCACCACAACATCTTTCTTTTTTTCTTTGATATGCTTAATCTCGCCAAGGTGAGAATAAAATTTTGAATTAGCAAGATCGCGGATAGCGCATGTGTTGAAAAGTATAAGATCGGCCTCTTCTTTTTCTTGAGTCTGGTCAAAGTTTAAATCTTCTAAAGAAGAGAGCATCCTTTGAGTATCATGCTCATTCATCTGACAGCCATAAGTTTTTATGTAAACTTTTCGCTGAGGAAAATCAATTTCCCCGACTCTCTTTACAAGACTATTACTTTTTTCTACTTCACTTTCTAAATTCATCGCTTAACCTCTTTAACAGTTTTCTTTTAACCAGCGAATAATATCGGCCGACTCAAACATGGGAACGCCATCAATAAAGAGACAAGGAACTGTCCTTTTTCCTGTCTTTTCTAGAAGGAAGTTCAAGGCCTCTTCGCTCTCCATCGTATTTTTCATTTCAATTCTCTTTTCCATTCCCAGCTCAGTGATAACTTCCGCGACTCGCCTACAAAAAGGGCAAGAAGGAAAATAATAGAGATCCAACTTTTTACTCATAAAACCTTACCTCTTTTGACGTTGCAATAAAAAAAATTTACCCTTCATCATGATGAAAAAAAACCACCTCAGATTTAACATGAATACGCTTTTTTGGGCCTTTTTCCTTATCACAATATTGATATTTTTTTTCACTTACCAACAAGAAGACAAAAGAAAAAAAGAGATTAGATCCACATGCTCGATAGAAAAGAACTTCATCTCTTATTCTGAGCTCAAAAAAATCCCTTTTCCCTATATTAAGCACAGAATAAACCAAAAAGAGCACCTTCTAATTGTTAAGAGTGAATATCTTCCCCAGCATTCAAAAATAGAAGAAAAAAGTGATCTTTTTATTAAAGAAATTCTCCTGAGCGCCCTTTTCTCTATGAGTAAAACGATCGTGGCCAATGTCTCTCAACGGATTAAAAAAAATGGGCCACTTAAAAATATCCAGCTACAAAATTTTGTTAACTTCAATAAAAAGAATAACGCCATTGTCTCTTTTATAAAAAGAATAAATCTCGGTGATCTTATCCAAACTATTCCCACGATCCATTTTTCATCTGGAGAAAAACCAAGAAATGATCTCGTTTTTGTCTATCTTGATGAACAACGTGGCGCCTTTCAAATTTATCGAGATAAAAACAAAAAAGAGATCAACTGGGATAAATTCTTCTCTGATAAAAACTACAAAGAAGATATTATTCAGCAATCAACTAAAATATCTCTTGAGCAGCTCATGAGGGAAAGTAAAAAAGCACTTCTCTCCCTCGTCAATCTCAAAAGCCTGACTTCTCCTCTGTATTATTTTTTCACCAAAACATTTCATTTTGTTATTTCTCTTTTTTTCCCTAATTACCTGTCAACTATTCTCCAAGTTCTCCTGGAAGATGTGGCCCCTCCGGTCCTAGAAAATAGCTTTAATGTCATTTATAAAATCTATACTCAATAAAAAAGGCAAAGTTATCCTCTTTAGACGAAACCTCCTTTCTACCGTTAAGCTAAAAGAATGCTTTGGAAAATTATTAATAAAAAACCTGTCTTTTTTTTTGGCCTAACACTCTTTATTCTTTTTCTCTTTGACATGAGGAATAAAGGAAATCTTTTTACAAGAGAAAATCTCATCCCTGTTAGCTGCCGTTCGGCCATTGTCATGCTAGAAAATAAATCTCCTAAAGACTGGGATATCTCGTGCGAAAAAAATACCATGACGGTTAAAATAAAATCCAAACTATCCTCTACTCAAAAAGAAGATAAAAAAAATCTTTACTCAGAACTAGGAAATCATCTCTACTTTATTGCCAATAATTGCCTAAATGAATCTCTTGAAAGAACAGATGAAGTCAAAGTTCATCTCCTTGCTCCCCACCTTGAAATTTTATCTGCAACAAAGGGAGTCCATCTTGCCAAACTAGTTCATACGAAAAACAAAAAAGATATTTATCTCTTTTTAAACAAACATGTTCTGGTTAAAGAAACCGCTCGGTAAGTAAGATTTATCTACCTTAAAAGTCAATAATTGCCCTTCGATTTTTAACTGATAAGAGATGGCCCTTAAGTAAAAACTTTCCAATAAAGAACTTTTCGATCCATACAACTCATCAGAGACAAGAGGATACCCTATCGCCGCCAACTGAAGACGAATTTGATGACGATGACCTTCGTTCAAAAAAATTTTTACAAGTGTTGCTTTCTTCTCTTTGTTATATTCTAAAGGAACCGCCTTGAGATGAGCAACTTTAACAACCTTATCTTCCTTTTTTTTCATATGTTCAGGCAAGATAACTTTCATTTTCTCTCCTCTCTGACCACAAGAAGTTATCTGATGAGATAACTCTTTTTCTTCTTTAAGTTCTCCTTCAACAATTGCTAAATAAACTTTTTTCCTCATTATCCTGTGACGATTTTTAATGATTTGATTGTAGATCTCTTCTTTTAAAGAAAAAATTAAAAGACCACTTGTCTCAAAATCCAAACGATTCAAAAGACCTGCATCCCTCACTTCACTCTTCCACCAAGGAACTAAGAGTCCTTTTGACCTTAAAAAAGAAAAAATATTTTTTTTATCACTAT
>CALDHR010000217.1 GCA_937898585.1 uncultured Oligoflexia bacterium | reverse complement strand
CAAGTCTAACCAATTTAGCTCCCCCCAACTCACTTCTCTTGGAATTATTCTGATGGCCATAGGCTTTCCTATTCTTCATGTTTTATCAAAAAATTGGTTAACCTTATTTTTCTGTTTTTATATTTGCTCTTATGAGATTTATTTTATGGTCTCGGCCACAATTCAAAATGAAGACTCCAAAGAAAAGAAGATGGCCTTAGAAAGTACCAAAGTTTCTTTCATGAGGGAAAATACTCTTCGCACAAAAGAAGCTTACCTAATGGCCAAGAAGCGCTATGATGACCCTTCTTCAAATGTATATCAAAACCATTGGTTTAAAAAAACACAGTTAAATAAAAGATGGGACGAGCATAAAAAGGCCATTGAAAATTTAGATGAAGAAGAAACAAAGATAAAAAAGATGAAACCTATTAAAAGCAATACATATGCAAAAATTCTCTATCGGCTTGGATTGTTTTTCTTTTGTATGATGACCACACATCTTTTTGCGACAAAATTAAAAAACTATTTAGGCCCGTTTTAGGCCCAAACAGGACAATTTCAATAATTTTTCATGTGAGCTTTGATTGTTTTTTCAATGAGTTAGGAGAATTTTTGAAAGGATTTGGTGCCCGCTCGCGGATTTGAACCACGGACACAAGGATTTTCAGTCCTTTGCTCTACCAACTGAGCTAAGCGGGCCAACAAACAGGACGCAATCTATAATTTGGTGATTTTTTTGTCAAAGGTTTTTTGCTATCTTTTTCTTTAATAGTCTATTTAAGGAAAAAGGAAGTAGCTCCTATGGATTTTCATATTAATACCAAGACCATTCACTATCAAAAAATGCAATCAAATGGACTTTATTTTATTCCAGAAAAAGAGAAAATAAAAAACATAGTGGCCATCTATACCCACGGTCACACCTCTCACAAAGGCTCACTTATTAGCTGGGGGATTAAACATCTCGATTACGGTATTCCCTGTGTTCTTTTTGATCTTCCAGGTCATTACCTTGGAAGTTACAATGAAGTTGAAAGTCTTGAGGAATTTTCCAACAAAGCTCCTTTTCTTTTTGAAAAGCATTTTGAAGAAATACAAACGTTGCTCCCTGAGCTCTCTTTTGAGCACTTTATTGTGGGCGGTCACTCTCTTGGTGCATTGATGGCCCTCAAGGCCAGTGAGACCCCATTTTTTAATGAAAGACCTACTCTTGTTATGGGCGTTGGATTTGGCAGCTCACCTCTTCATAAAAAAGAGAATCATATGCTGGAGACTCCTTTTTTTCAGCGAACCCTCAAAGTCTATCAACAGTTCGTCTCTCCGGCCCTGCGCTCTCCTGAAGTTTTTAGTTGGCTAAAAGAAGAGAAAAAAAATCTTAAGACTAAAAATAAAGACGTTTATCTTTTAACTGGAAGAGATGATCTTATTGCCAATGAAGAGCAAGTTCGCCATCTGGCCCAACAACTGGAAAAAAATGGTTGTCGTGTTACAACGCAAATTGCAGAGAATCTCCCTCATCATACTCCTGATAGGGCCAGTGTTCACCTCATGAGTCATTTAAAAAAGGTCTTAAGTTTTTAATCATTCCTCTTTTTCCCAAACGATAAAAAGAGGTCTGATAAAAAAATCGACGATAATCATTATTACTCATGTCAGAAATGTTACGTTCTATTTCATCTAAAGGAGTTAAATAAAAGAAGTGAACTATTTTTTTCAACAAAGGATTTTTTTCAATAAAATCTTCCATTAAAAGATCATAATAATCATTAAGTTTTTTATCTTTTCTTCCTATTTTTTTATTCCAAGGACAAACATCCTGACAAATATCGCAACCAAAAATTTCCTGATTATTTTCCACATAACCAACAGGTGGTACTTTGTCTTTAAATTCTTCAATGGTAAAAGTAGAGATACACTTTGCCGCATCAATTGTTCTTTTCTGAGGAATAATTGCTGTCGTCGGGCAACTATCTAAGCAGGCCGTACATGTCCCACAATGATCTCTCATTTGGGTTTGTTTAGAAAAATTAAATGCTATTTTCTCTTCTAGAATAAAAGAATAAATCATAAAGAAACTACCGTAATGAGGATTAATCATCATGGAATTTTTTCCATACCAACCAAGCCCTGAGCGATAAAAAATATCTCTATCAAGAACAGGCATCACATCAATAAAGCCTAGGAGCTTCAAGGGATTTAACAAACGAGATAGTTCTAAGTGATAATCGTATCCATTAAAGGCCAAAGCAAAACTTGCTATTTTAAGCCCGTTATACTTTTCTTGCTTCTCTATAAAGCGCCAAAAAAAACGATGAAATTTTTCATAAGAAATCCCTAGAGTAACGAGAGATTTTGCCTGAGGAAAGATACTTTGAATATTTTTTCTTTTTTCTTTCCTCTCATCACTTAGATAATTTAAAGGACCATGAAACCCTTCACTAATCCATTCATCAAAATGATGATAAGTTACAGCTTTTAATTCTTCTGTATAACCGATATCTATTAATTCTAAAAAAGGATTAAACTCAACACTCTTGAGTTTCTCGAGAATATCACTCATTTTTCACTAAGATCTCAATGGCCCCTGTTGGACAAGATTCAACACACTTCATGTCTTGCATACAAAACTCGGCCATTTCTTTGTTAATATAAGTTGTATTGGCCGGAAAAGGAGAAGATTCAAAAATTCCATGAGGGCATGTTTGAATACAGCTTTGGCAAGAAGCACAAATAAGAGTATCTAATTTTATGTCACCCTTCTTTGTTTCAACGACTTCAATTCCATCACTGCCACCTAAAACTTTAGGTCTATCTTTAACCAGTTCAACTCTTACAGAATTAGCGTGAGCATGATCAAAGACTTTTCCATCTCCATAAGTTATCACTATTTTGTCGCCGTTTTGAAAATCCTCAACTTCTTTAAATTCTTGAATAATTTTCTCTTCCCAATCAACACTTGTGTTACTTTTTCCAATATCCACACAGTAGGGAGTTACCCCCCAATATAAAACCATTCTCCTGGCCGCTTTTAAAGAATGAGTTACTCCTAAAATTTTTACTCTTGGCCTAAAGCGAGAAAGACGAACGGAAGATTTACCTGTTTCTGTAAAAGAGATAATCCATCTTGCTTTTAACTTCTCTGAAATAAGCGATGCTGAAATCTGCAGAGCATCCGTTAATCCTTTTAACGAAATATTTCTAATATAAGGACGACTTTTAGGAATTTTCTCTGCTTCATAAATAATCTTACCCATCATTTCAATGCTCTTAACAGGATGATCCCCAGAAGCAGTCTCTGCACTTAACATAACAGCATCTGTTCCATCCCAAATAGCATTCGCAACATCAGATGCCTCGGCACGTGTAGGACGAGGATTACTAATCATTGACTCTAACATTTGAGTGGCAGTAATAACCGGAACTCCTGAATCATTACAAAGAGAGATAATTTTTTTTTGAACAGAAGGAACAAGATGATTTCCTAGTTCGACCCCCATATCTCCTCGAGCAATCATAATAACATCACTGACTTCAATAATTTCATTAATATTGATAATGGCCTCAGGTCGCTCAATTTTGGCCACAATGGGTGTATCTCTTTTTAATGAATGAAGTAATTTTTTAACTTCTAGAATATCATTTTTTGTTCGCACAAAACTCAAAGCAATATAATCAATTTCTTCAGCAAGGCCAAACAGCAAATCATCTTTATCTTTTTGTGTGAAGCTTGGTGCTGAGACATTAGAGTCTGGTAAGTTAATTCCTTTATTTGATTTAAGCATACCGCCATTGATAATTTTTATTTTTAATAAATCACCTTCTTTGGCCATACCTTGGGCCTCAATCAATCCATCATCAAATAAAATAGTGGCCTTTTCTGAAGCATCTTTAACAAGATTTTCATAAACGGTGGGAATGTAGCATTCTTTATATTGAGGGTATTTATTTTGAATAGAACTCGGTCCAATAACGTACTCTTCTCCATTTTTTAATTCCATGGGGGAAGAGAGTTTATCTACGCGAATTTTAGGACCTTGAAGATCTAATAAAATGGCCACTTCTTTTTTTAACTCACGACTTGCTTCTCTTATATTTTTGATCACGAGTCGATGCTTATCATAAGTTCCATGGCTCATATTTATACGAGCAACATCCAACCCTGCTAAAATGAGCTCCTTAATAATTTCAACTGTGTCAGAAGAAGGCCCAAGCGTAGAGACAATTTTGGCCCGACGCCCAGCCCCCTTCTCTCTTACCATTTGATTCATCTTATCCATTTTTTAACCTATCTTCTCGTTCTTCGTATTCTTTTCTTAGATTTTCTACTCTCATCTCATTTTGTTCAAGAAGTGAATTAATAAGAAGTTCATATGACTGCTTGATACGCATTTTATCACGCCGATTAATGATTTCTGTATTGCGCAATTTATTAGTTGTCTCAACCCTCAATGTTTCAAGAGAATTTTCATATTTTTGAATTGTCCGCTGAAGTCTCTTCCTATTTTTTCTTTCTACATCATCAAGCTTCTGATCAAAGGAGAGACGAATAGAATCCAGCTTAGATTGAGACTCTCTTTCTCTGTCGGCCAATTTCTCAAGACCTTCTTGCTTGGCCTTTTCATGGGCCTCTTGCATTAGATAATTTTTATACTGAGAATCTTTGGCCACATTTCTCTCTAGTCGATCAAACTTATCTTCCCAGCTCTCTGTTAAACT
>CALDHR010000216.1 GCA_937898585.1 uncultured Oligoflexia bacterium | reverse complement strand
AATAAAATGATCTTCAAACTGACGGGTGGCCCCAAAATCCAGCAAAACAAGTCCATCGCGCCGAAAAAGATAATTGCCGTTTTGTGGGTCAGCGTGAATTTTCTTTAAGACAAAAAAGCAATAATAAAAAGAATCAAAGAGCATTTGTGCTAGGTGATTTTTTTCTTCACTGGAATAATCGTTGCAAACAGTTTCAAAACTATCGCCTTCCATAAACTCCATGGTGATAATTTTCTTCGTGCAATACCTTTCATAGGTTTTAGGAATTAAAATAAAAGGATATTCGTCTTTTAACTTCTCACGAAAAAAATTCATTGATGCGCATTCCTGAACATAATCCGTCTCTTCGCGCATTACTTTTTTAATTTCTTCTTTAATATTATCTACATTGGGGATCTTAGAAGAGACCATTGTCAAAAGAGAGATAAGTTTATCAATATTAGCAAGATCTGACTCTATCGCCTCTTCCATTTTAGGATATTGAACTTTAACAACAACTTCTTCTCCCGTATGAAGTCGTGCTCGATGAACTTGACCAATAGAGGCCTGCGCAAGAGGCGTTTTATCAAAAGAAGCAAAATGGTCTTCCATCTTTCCACCAAGCTCTTCTTCCACGACTCTCATAATAGACGCCGTCTGAAGAGGAGGGGCATCTTTTTGAAGCTTGCTAAAAAGTGTTGCAATTTCGGGCGGCAAGATAAGATCGTCTGTAATAGAAAGCATCTGTCCTAGCTTCATTACAGCTCCCTTCATCTCTCCCATTGTTTTGATAATTTCCTGAGCAGCTTTGTGACGAGAAAAAGAGACTCCTGCTTTGAGCAGTCCTTTTCCCAACTTTAATGTTCGTCCAAAAGGTGTTGTCTCTAACTCTTTTTTTTCTTTATTCATAGTAGAGAGACTATCGGTTTTTTAAGAAAAAAAATGAACTATTTTTTCTTATTTTTTTTCTTCTTCGTCTTTAAATTATCTGCAGTATCTTGAACCGGCAAATCATCTAAAGGGCCAGCACAAAAGTCTAACCCTAACTGCTCTAATTCTTTTTTCTTTTTTAGAATATCTCCTCGGCCTTTTTTTCCTGTGGCCATTCGCCCTGCCTTCTTTTTTCGAGGTGTTTCTACTTTTCCTCTATCTAAAATCGCGAGCAACTCTTCTTTACATTCCCTTGCTTTTCTTTCGGCGGCCTCTACTTCTTTTTTATTCTCTGTTATGATTTCCATGGCCCAGTAAACTTTTTTTTCGTCATCTTCTTTCAAGGTATATTTAACTTTTATTATAGGAATAACAAATCCCTCATACTTCTTTTTTTCTTTTAAAAAAAAGGACTCAATATCTTTTTTTGTTTTTACATTTTGTTCATTTTC
>CALDHR010000215.1 GCA_937898585.1 uncultured Oligoflexia bacterium | reverse complement strand
GATGATGAAAAGTTTTTCACCTACTTTTCATATTTCATGGAAGTTATTAATTTTGTTAATGAACGATACTTAGATGATAGCGAGTTCTACCTCAGTAATTTTTTTATGGGGAAGCGAAAAAGTATTTTTCTTCCTTTCGTTTGGCGACGCTATAAAGATATGACATCTGAAGAAATCCCAAAGGCCTTTCCAAAAGAAATTGGAGGAATCCCCGTCATCCATCTTCACGGTCACGATGGAAGTGCAGACAATTCTCCTCTTCCTCATGTCCACAACCTCGATGGCCTTCGAGGAAAATCGCCCTCTGCAAATGGAGAAGAACATGCTTCAAAAGTATTTCTTTTCTAAATCTAACTTTATTGAGACAAGGCAGATTCTTCATTAAACTTTCGCGATTCTTGAATATAAAATTCTTTTTTTTCTTCTTGGCGAAAAGATTCCAGCTTCTGACGATATTCGGCCACTAACGGATCCATCACTTTTCTCCAAAGAGGAGGAAAGACGGCCAAAACATACATCCCTGTATAGCCATAAGGCATCTGCGGAGAATCATCAAAAGTGCGCAAAATTTGATATTTTCGTGTGGCATTAGCATGATGATCTGAGTGACGAGGGAGACGAAAGAGAAGATAATTAGAAATTGAATGATCGGCATTCCAAGAGTGATAAGGTGTCACTTTCTCGTAGCGTCCCGGAGCAATCTCTTTTCTCTCAAGCCCATAGTGCTCAATATAGTTAACCATCTCTACGAGAATTATAGCAACCGCCGCTTGGGCCAAGAAAAAAACGATACTCATTTTCCCCCAAATCAAAGTCAAGAGGGCCATATAAACGAGGGGAATGAGTGCATAAGAAACAATGCGGTTATTCAAAGAAAAGAAAGGAATCTGACGACGAGCGAGCCTCTTTTTCTCAAAAGCATAAAAACTCAAGTAGCTTCCTATGATCGTCCGAGGCAAAAACTGATAGAGGGTCTCCCCTAATCTTGAAGAAGTTGGATCCTCTTTTGTTGAAACGCGCACATGATGACCGATGACATGCTCCACGGCAAAATGCGAATAGGCAAAAGTCCCAAAAGAAAGCGTTCCAAAAAGATACTCCCATTTATCTGTTCGATGAATAAGTTCGTGCCCTGAAGTGGCCGCAAGACCCGTGGCCGAAATTCCTGTGGCAATGGCCAGCCCCCAAAAAGATAAACTCTGTATGCCTTCAAGGACGGCATAATGAGTAGCAAAGGCCAAAAGGGCCAATTGAACGGGAAGAACGAGCATAAGGCAGAATTTATAAGAAAAAGCATTGTCCATCTCTTTACTGGTCTCATCTGCAACGTTTACTCTATCTTTTCCCACAAGAGCATCCCAGATAGGAATAAAGATAAAGGCATAGGCCAGCATAAGAAGAGGAGCACTAGGATGTAGAAAATAGAGAAGAACTGTTCCAAGAGGAAGTGTATAAGAGAGATAATATCCCCAAACTTTTGGAAACCAGTAAGAGACTGTTGTTGATTTCATAGGAAAGCTCCTTTAAATAAAGCTTGTTTATTTTCAATACTCAGTAGTACCAAAATAAATCAAAAAAGAGCTTTGTCCAATCTTTTTTCAATAAAGAAGAAAAAACTATCCGGCAGTCAAAGCAAAAGGAAAGTAGAGGGCCACAACATCAGAGACTATTTTATCAGGAGGATCTTGTATCTCGCCTTTTAAAAAGCCTAAATAGACCCTCTCAATGCTCCCTAAGATACAATAAGAGGCCAAGTGAGTGTTCAGCGGCATGAGCAAGTTAAAATTAATGGCCTTGTTAAGCAATTTTTCCATCAAAAAACGCAAATCTCTAAAATACCCCTCTACTTCTTCCTGGATATGAGGGGCCATACTATAACCACTTTGCAAAATCAGTAACGCGCTTTCTCGATCTTCCACCAACTGCTCGCTCAAAAGAGTGGCCCTCCCGTGAAAAAACTCAAAAAGATCTGTTTCTGGCCCAACGGTATCTTCTGTAAAATAATTAAAAGAATCTTTTAAGCGCTGAAAAAATTCGCTGACAATACAAGCAAAGAGCTCTTCTTTTCCTGAAAAAAATTCATAAAAGACGGCCTTACTCATGTGCCCTTTGGCCACAATATCTTCAACTCGCGTATTAAGCGGTCCCTTCTCTAAAAAAACGGCCCGCGCAGATTCAATGATTTTTTGTCGGCGCTCTTTAACATCCATTTTAGGACGACCACGCCGAGTAACAGTTTTAGATTTCATAGAAAAGAAGGACTATCACGACTCTACTAAATGAGAAACAAGCTTTGTAAGACGCTCTAAATCATCATAGGCAATATTGTGAAAAAGAGAGATCCGCAACTGATTTTGTCCTAACTTGCGATAAGCATCAATGCCATAGACGAGCTTGTTTTCTTCCAAAAAGGCCACTAGCTTCTGTGCGTCTATTTTTTCATCCATATTGATGGTGGCCACCGCCTCCGAGCGATATTTTGCCTCTTTTACAAAAGGAGTTAAGTACTCTTTTTCTTCGGCCCATCCATAGAGCAAGGCGGCCTTCTTTTTTGCTAATTGAAAAACTTCAGCACTTCCCAGCTTATTCATCTCTTTGAGTTGCATTTCTAAGAGCAATAAAGAAGTCAGTGAAGGTGTATTAAAATTTTGATGCTTTTCACTGGAGGCAAGATAATCGGGAAGATAAAAACTTGCTGGGATATAGCGACTATCCTTTATCTCTTCAATTCTTTTTTGTGCTTTAGGTGAAAGAAAAAGAACATGTGTCCCTCCTTCACTGGCAAAAACTTTTTGCACAGAAAAGAAAAAAGCGTCCACTTTGCTGACATCCACTTCAATAGCAGCGGCCCCTGATGTTGCGTCCATGAGCAAAAGCGTCTTTTCGTGAGAAGAAAAATCAGAAACTCCGCTCAACTTGACTCCTGTTGACGTTTCATTGAGTGTGCTGGCCACAAAGTCACAAGAAGCAGCAAGATCTCCATCAATTTCAAGTCCTTCTCCTGGAGCGGCCTTTTTCTCAAGAACAGTAAGACCGGGAATTCGCTGAGATGCTTTCATCCATTTATTAGAAAACTCACCACAAGTATGATGAAGGGCCTTCTCCTTTATGAGGCCAAGACCAAGCATATCAAAGAGCATCGTTGCTCCCCCATTACCAATAACAATAGCGTAATCGGAAGGAAGTTGAAAAAAAGAGCGAAGCTCATTTTCAACAGAAATCATAAGATTAATAACAGGTTTTTTGCGGTGAGATGTCCCAAGAAGATGAGGCGAAAACTCTGAGAGCCTTTGAATATTTTGGGTTGGAATCAGAGAAGGACCACAGCCAAAACGCGGGTCACTGGGAATAAGGTGAGAAGGAACTTGAGAGATAGTAAAATTTTTCATGAGAGAAACTCCTCTTTTTTTCGATGCTACCCTACAAAAACTTTCAAGATCAATAAAAAACATCTATGATGCCCAAAACAACATTGGAGGATCACATGTTTCCCCTTCCCATCCAACTCGATGAGTGGCTCAAAGAAAATCGCCAGCACCTCACTCCCCCCGTCAATAACAAAGTTATCTTTTCTGGCAAAGATTTTTTTGCCATGCTAGTGGGTGGCCCCAATAATCGCTCTGACTTTCATATCAATAGCGGTGAAGAGTTTTTCTACCAATTAGAAGGTGAAGCAAAACTTGAAATACAAACAAAAGAGGGAAAAAAAGAAGAGATTCATATTCCCGCCGGGCACATGTATCTTTTACCGGCCTTAATTCCCCACTCCCCCCAACGAGCTGCAAATTCTCTTGGACTTGTCATTGAAAAAATCCGCGCCCCAGAAGACGTCGATGGATTCTCCTGGTACTGCCGTCAGTGCAACGAACACCTCTTTACTAAAGAAATCCCCGTTAAAGATGTCGTCGGTGATTTGCCAAAGCTTTTTGATGAAATTAGAAAAGATCCTCGTTTACTTCGCTGCTCCTTTTGCTCTCACCAAAACACCATCTAGATTCATACTTTCCTCCGTGGCGTGATAGCTAAGAGAATTTTTGCTGTCGAGATAAAAAAGAAAATTGCCCGCCATAACGGGAAGATTTTTTGCATCAATATGAAGAGGACGATAGGCCGAAAAACTCCAATCATCACTGTGAAAGATGGCCATGTAACTCTCTTTATTTGCACTGCGCATAAAGGAATAAAAACTACCTGGCCTTGATCCTTTAAAAAAAGCATAACTGCTATAACGATTACTAGGCCAAAAATGAATTCCATCTGGCCGAATAGTTTTCTCGCTGCTCTCATCATCTAATAAAGACCATTCATCTCTTTCTAAAACAAGCCATCTATCTCCCTTAAAAACTTTTTGCCAACTGCGACCTTCAAGATCACGCCCCATAAGAATAAATTTATCTTTTGCCGCCCAAATCCCTTCCACCGGAGAAAAAAAACGGCCTCCAAGAGAAAGATGATCTGTAAAACGGCGCAAGTTCAATGAATAACGCCTTAAATGCGCTTCATGCGTCCTGCTTTTTACATACAATAGGAGAACATCATTTTTTCCATAGGACAAAAGGGTAGGAGAGAATTCTAGGCCAAGAGAATAACTTTCTATCCAATAAATATTGCTCTTCACTCTATTGCTCCGAACATCTATGAGCATTAAAACAAGATTTTCCTTGGGATCTTTATAGGAAACAAGATAGCAGTGCTGGCAAAAAGAAGGTCGTATAACCTTGGGAGAACTTTTTACAAGAGGAATCTTTTTTTCTGTTTTATTCTGTAAAGAGATGGACTCAAGTCTTCCTAATCCAGTAGATGATGTCTTAGGGGCCTTTAAGATGGCCAATTGATTTGACCGCTGGCGCTGAAAAAAAAAGAAAGTCTTCTTGTCACTACTTTCCAGCACACTCATCTCTCCAATGGCCTCGCTGTTGGAATTGAGAATATTTTTTTTCAAGGAAAAATCATTACACCAAGAAAAATTCGCGCTAAAAAATAAAAAGAGAAAAAAAATAAGAGAAAAAGCGTGATGATTCATGCTGCAACCAACTAACATAAAGTAGAAAAATGGGCCAACAAAGAACCTTTCCCAGTGTGGAAGAAGCAACGCCTGAAGGATTAGTGGCCATAGGCGGACAACTTTGTCCTGATCTCGTTTTAGAGGCCTACACAGAGGGAATTTTTCCTTGGCCTTATGCGGAGAACTCTCCCATGAGCTGGTTTTCTCCTAATCCGCGCGGTATTTTGCAATACAAAGATCTTCACTACCCACGATCCCTCATCAAAGAGTTTCGCCGCAATCAAAAACACTACACCATTACTTTTAATGAGGCCTTTTCAAGAGTTATCGATGAGTGCTCTGTTCAAAAAAGAAAAAATCAACCAGGAACATGGATTACTTCTGATATTAAAAAAGTCTATACCGAACTTAACAAACTCGGTTTTGCCTATAGTCTCGAAGTTTGGAATAAAGAAAAAAATCTTGTAGGAGGTCTTTATGGCATGACCATTGGACAGATGGTTTCAGGCGAGTCTATGTTTCATCGAGAAAGTAGTGCTTCTAAAATTGCTCTTTTGGCCCTTATGGAATACCTCGCTACGGTTGATGTTCATTGGATTGACACTCAAATGTCTACTGACGTTGTTAAAATGATGGGGGGAACCTTGATGAGTAGGCGCGACTTTATTTTTATGCTAAAACGAGATGTCTGGAAAACAAAAAAAGAAGACTTTATGAAAACGAGTTTTTCTTTTCCTCTCTTTTCTTAAGGGGCCTTTATGATCAAATTTTTTGTCTTATTCTTCATTTCGTTCTCTGCTTTTGCTTCTTTAACAAAGATTGAATTTAAAAGTGAAAAAGAGAAAATATTTTTCACTTCTTTTTTTCACCAAAATGAACTTATGAGGCAATGCCTCCTTGAAAATAAAGAAATGCAAAAAGACTTTCCCTGTATTCAAAAAAACATTGCTGAGTTTGAAAAAATAATCGCCTCTGATCAAGATAAAGACAAGGCCCCCCTGCAAGAAACTATTGAGTTAATGAAAACATCGCCGTCTCTTTCTGCTCTCAATCGCCACTACTATCATTTGGCCAAGCAACTTCTTCCCACCTTGAGGGCCTATAAACTTGATCTTCCCTATGAAGAATATTTTTGCGGCATGTTTCAAAAAGGCTGGATTCAAGATACGAGTGAGAGCGAAGAGGTTCAAAACCCTTATTCTCCCAAAAAACCAAACTGCGGAGCAAAAAAACAATTCTAAAATCCTTCAAGCAAGCTACAATATCTTTTTGCCCTTAATTCAACGACTACTATTTAATAGGAAGCAACAAAGCTATGTCTTTTTCATATGAACTTCTCCATCAAGATGCTCACTCTAATGCCCGTGCAGGAATCATTAAAACTCCTCATGGCGATATTCCCACGCCTATTTTTATGCCGGTGGGAACTCATGGTGCTGTTAAGGCGCAAACTCCTGCTCAGTTAGAAAGCATTGATATTCCCGTCCTTCTTTCCAACACCTATCATCTCTATTTAAGCCCTGGAGCTGATACGGTGGCCAAAGCGGGAGGCCTTCATTCTTTCATGAAATGGAATCGCGCCATTTTAACGGATTCAGGTGGCTTTCAAGTTTTTTCTTTAGATAAAAAAGAGATAACGGAGGAAGGTGTTACTTTTAAAGGAATGGACAAACAAAAAATATTTTTGAGTCCTGAGGTCTCTATTGATGCCCAGCAAAAAATTGGGGCCGACATTATGATGGCCTTTGATGAATGCATTCCCTATCCTTCTAGCAAAAAATACACCCAAGATTCCATGGATAGAACCCACCGCTGGCTGGATCGCTGTGTGGATACTTGGACCAATCGAGAGAATCAGGCCCTTTTTGGTATTATTCAAGGCTCTACTTATCTTGATTTGCGTGAAAAGTGTATTGAAGAAGTCTCCAAACGCCCTCTCTCTGGATATGCTATTGGCGGTGTCTCTGTGGGAGAAGGACCTGAGCTTATGACAAAAATTGTAAAGCACTGCGCTCCTTTTATGCCCAAAGATAAACCTCGTTATGTGATGGGCGTGGGGAATCCCGAAGATCTCTTGATGATTTGGGAGCACGGCATTGATATGTCCGATTGTATTATTCCCACTAAGTTTGGACGAGGCGGAACTCTTTTTACTTCGCGCGGAAAGTTGCGCATCACTCATCGCAATTATCGACGCGATTTTTATCCCGTTGACACTTCTTGTGAGTGTTACACATGCAGCAATTTTTCACGGGCCTATTTAAAACATCTTTTTGATTCCAATGAAATTCTAGGTCAGATTTTGGCCACTACTCACAATATTTACTTTTATAATCAACTCTCCCGGCAAGCGCGAGACGCCATTATGAAGGATCGCTTTATGGAGTTTAAAGAAGAGTTTTTTAAAAATTATAAAACCTAATTAACCTGATTATATCAATGGTCTATTTTTTAATTTTTCCTGCAAATAAAGTCATAATAAAGAAAAAGAGCAAGAGAGACGATTTTCCAATCTATCAATGACGAAATATGCCACATTTTTTGGCAACAATCTGATTGTATCAAGAGGTAAATAAAATCAGCTTTTTTCAATATTGATGTGTAAAAACAAGCACTTCGCAAGCTTCTTCATTCAAAAGCAAGAAAGATGTTTTTCATTTTTGAATAATGCTTTAGGGTGAACAAATAATTTTAACTATATTCCCATGGAGTTATTCAAATGTTTGCAGTAAAAAAAATTAATTTGGCCGTCCTTCTTTTTTGTACCCTTTCAATTTCTATCTTTGCTGGAGATAAAGCTGGAGCGGAAGAAGACAGCACAAGAAGAATGAACGCCATTATGATGGCAACTGAAGTAAGCCCTGAAGGTATGTACCAAAAAGCTTTAAGCATTTTAAATCCCTCAGGTTTAGGGCCATCACTTGCCACCTCTTGCACGAGTGAATCTCCTACGGCCATCCCCCAACTACATAAATTTAATATTAGAGTTTTAAGCCTAATTCAACCTAATAATCCTTCTCATCAAGACAACTTTTCAAAAAGTTTAAACGAAAAGCTAAGGCCATTTATTCAAAACTTCATTCCAGAAAAAGAGATAGGAGAAATAACGGTTGATTATGCTTCCAGCATCTGCTCTTCAGATATTATCACACAATGGGAAGGCTCTGGGTTTGATAAAAGAGATATTTTCATTGTGATAATGACTTCATCAGATCGACTAGACTCCTATTTTCCTCTCTCAGAGAATCTTTTGAGAGCAGGATTTATAAATACAATCTTTGCGTTTAAGGGAACTGAATCTGCTTGGAGGGATGATTTTCATACGCTGAAATACTATCAAACAGCATTCGATAGCGCAAACATAAGAAAGCGTTTTTTATCAGAT